>VGIR01000018.1 GCA_016867815.1 candidate division WOR-3 bacterium
CACGGCGTAAGTTTCCTCTCTGCCGGCCGTCACCGGCGGTTGGTTTGACTAACGACATTGGAGCTTACGCCTTCTTCCTTTCCGGTCAAAATCAGCCCCGAATTTACAGGGATTATAGGACATCACCGACAATTCAGGGGGCAATCCCCCGGGCGAGGGAGGGGACTTTCGTGGAAGTGACCTAGCGTTCGATTCCTCAGACAGTTAGGTGGATTGGCGGCTCCCCAGGCTTGTATCCAAAGACTAAACTTCCGGCGTTGGCTCCGGAGCGAAGCTGACCTGCTCTGATGCCTTATGCTTTCCGTTCGTCTCCGCCAATCTGCATTCTGCACTCTCCCTTCTGAATTCTGACTTCGGCTTGACTTGCAGCAGAGAGCATCTATTCTCTTGCCGCAATGGGCGCGTCTGCTTCCGACTCCCTCGAAGGCCAGGTTGACCGCTTCGACCAGGACCGCAAGGTCTTCCTCTCCGGCGACCATCAGGCAGGGACTTCCTGTGTCGAAATCGGCAGGAACGAGGACAGGATTCTTGACACTTCTCTGAGCAGGAATTGTGAAAGCGCCCCTCTTTTCCCTCACAGTTCAGAGCGATGTCAAGGCGAGGCATGACAAGATGGTCGAGTTCGAGCGGAGTGATGTTTCGGAGTATCTGCGATTCTCACGCGATTTGACGACGACGAGACGGCCGCGCAGGCATCCGGGGGCGAAGGGAGCCTGATTTGCGGGAAGTAGAGGCGAAGGTCCTCGACATCGACCGAACGGCGGTGGAACTGAAGCTGGCCGAACTGGGGGTGATTGTAGGGCCGGAGCAAAGCTTCTCTGCGGTCTTCTTCGATTTCCCTGACGGACGACTCGGTACTGCCGGGCTGTTGCTGCGGCTACGCCGGGAGGGCGATCGGAGCTTTGTGACGTCCAAGCGGCGGGTGCCCGAAGAGGAAATGAAGGTGCGGGAAGAAACGGAGGTCGAGGTCGCAGGCTTTGAGGAATGCCGCAGTCTGCTCACCTCGCTCGGTTTCGTGGAAACCACGCGTGTCGACAAGTTCCGGGCAAGCTGCCGGCTGGGCAACGCCTCTGTCGTTATCGACCGCCACGCCGGCGAGCTTTCCTTCATACCGGAACTGCTGGAGATCGAGGCCGGCAGTGCTGAGGAGGTCCGATCGGTCGCGGCCCGGCTCGGTTTCAGTCCCAATCAACTGCGGCCGTGGGGTTTGGCGCAGCTAGTCGACCACTACCGCCGACGCGGCTAGTCCGGCGCCGCGTTCCTGTCACCACAGGTCTGTCCAGGCGGCGCAAACCGCGCCGGCAGCCCATGTGGTCCAGTTGGGCCAATAGCGTACCGGGCTGAACACCCCGCCAAAGGCCGAACCCCACGGCAGTAGCGAACCTGGCCGTTGGCACACTCCGTGCATTGGACGGGACAAGATGAAGTACACCACGTGCAGGCCGCAACCGGCTGAGCCCAAAGTCGAGGTCCGGCCGGCGGTCTGCCCGCAAGTCAAAACAGAAGCAAGGAGAAGGAGATGAAGAGAACGACAACGCTGGTCGTCGTGGCGCTGCTCGTCGCAGTGGTCGCGATCGTCGGTTGTCAGCGCCGGGACCGCGACCAGCAGGCCATCGAGTCGCTGCTGGCCGGATCAGGGTATACGAACGACCCGAACGCGCAGAGCTACGGTCAGAACGACACGACCCCGGAGTCCGGGGGCGACGGTACGTTCGGGGCCGAGAGCTACGAGGAGATACCGTTCGTCCGCTTCCGCCGCTACATCCCGCCGCAGGGGTTCTCCCGTACCCTGAACATCCAGATTCCCGCGTTCCCGGGCGGGCCGGACACGACCGCGCTCGTGACGATAACGTGGGATGTCATAGGGGAGTTGCGCACGATGTTCGACACCACGTCCAACCCGATTCCCGTCTGGCGCAAGCCGTTCCACGACGTCTCCGTCCGCAAGGTCTATCTTGAGAAGTACTCCGGACGCTGGCATATCGTCAAGGTGTCGCCGCTGGTCGTAGCCACGCAGAACGCAGCGTACGAACTGCAGGTCACCAGCCTGCACGCGGTGGGCCGCGTATCAGGCGAGGATTTCGACCTGACGACATCGGACACGATGCTGACCAAGGAACAGCTACCGTGCTTCGTGCCGAACGATACCGTCGATGTCACCATTACCGTGACGAGCAGCGACGACTCCTGCTGGGCATTCCTGTATCACGGCCGGCCGGCGCGACCGCGCGTGTGGCGCAGTCCGTACTGGCGTGCCGGCACCTGGACGTTCGAGAGGACGTGGGTCATCGGCGACGAGGCAGAGTATGACCGGCCGCACGTCCGGCCGAGCATACACGACGCCATCGGCTGGGGTACGCTATGGGCCGATTCCTCCAAGCCGTACGTCTCCGCAGCCTGGGGTGTTCCGTATATCGTCAAGTACCCGTCCGAGGAGATCCCCGCCGACGAGTAGCGCCTCCTTCAGTCGTAGGGAAGTGCCGGGCCAGAGTGGCCCGGCACTGCGTCGGGCCCGGCGCGTGCTGAGGCTGAGCGACAGGTTGAGCGGTCGTTGTAGTCATAGGGTTTTCCTGTAGAATCCGGCGATGCGGCGGTTCACCTTCTGGGCCGTTGTGCTCGCTGTGGTCGCGATCATCGCGTTCAACGTTCAGGGATGGCTGGTGCTGACGCGGACCAGCCGGGTGCTGGAGAAGGAGCTGGGCGACCGGCTCCAGGCGGTCGCAACTACGCTCGCCGCCGTGCTCGGCGGCCGCTACGATTCGCCCGGCACCGCTTCGCTGCTCTCCGACGTGATGCGGTCGAACAATCTCTTCAACTTGTTTGTCGTCGACGAGAGCCTCGCCTATGTCGCCAACGCCCGCGACCCGAAACTCGCCGGCGAGAAGGCCGCGGTCGAGGTCGACGCCGCCGAGGTTCTCGCCGCCTTTGCCGGCGCGCCGAGCCAGACCCGGCTCTACGCGGCCGGGCCGTACTACCTGAAGAGCGCGTTCGCGCCGCTCGCTGATTCTTCCGGCGTGGTTGCGGCCGTGCTCGGCGTCGAGGCCGACGCCCGGTTCTTTTCGACCCTGACCGGGTTCCGCACGTCGCTGCTGCTCATCAATGCTCTTAGCCTCGTCGCCATTGTCACCGTCGTGCTGGTGTCGGCGAGCCTGGCCCGCCGGGCCCTGGTGCTCGAAAAGGCCGCAGGCCGGGCTGCGACCATGGCGCTCCTCGGTCAGATGTCGGCGGCGATGGCGCACGATATCCGCAACCCGCTGGGCATCATCCGCGCATCGGCCGAGCGGCTGAAGAAGCGCTACGGCGGGGAAGGTGACGCCACTTTCGACTACATCCCCGAGGAGGTGGACCGGCTGGACCGGGTGGTTGCGAGCTACCTGAGCCTGGGCGCTTCCCGGCCCGGCGCTTCGGCGCCGATCGACGTGGCCGAGGTCGTTGCCGGAGTGCTGAAGGACGTGGAGCACGAAACCGCCCGCAGCGGCATCGCCGTGGAGACCGAGCTGGCAGGGCTGCCTACAGTCCATGCCAACCCGGTCGAGCTGCGGCAGGTCTTTCTGAATCTCGTCCTCAATGCAGTTCAGGCCCAGCCGCAAGGCGGGGCAATCCGCATCGCCGGTCGGCGCGACAGGGACTGGCTGGTCGTGGGGGTGAGCGACAAGGGACCGGGCATCAGGCGCGAGGACCTGGCTCGGGTGTTTGAACCTTTCTACACGACCAAGGAGAAGGGCTCGGGCCTCGGCCTTTTCTCGGTGAAGCGGATCGTTGAGGCGCACCGTGGCCGGGTTACGATCGAGGCAGCTCCCGGTTCGGGCACAACTGTGGAAGTCCGGCTGCCATTCGAGAAGGGAAGGGGTTCACGATGAAGGTACTTGTCATTGACGACGAGGAGCGTTTTGCCCGGCTGGTGGCCGAAGAGCTGAAGGACGCGGGACACGAAACCACCGTGCGTACTGGCGGGGCTGAGGCCGCAAGGGAGGCCGGCGCCGGGTACGACGTAGTTATCACCGACCTGAAGATGACGCCGGTCGACGGCATCGCCGTGCTGGAGAGCGTGAAGGCGGCCAGCCCGGAGACCGAGGTTATTGTGATGACTGCGTTCGGAGCAGTAGATACCGCGGTCGAGGCGATGAAGAAGGGCGCGGCCGACTTCATCACCAAGCCGTTCGCGATGGACCAGCTCCGGCTGCGCCTGGAGCGGATTGCCGAGAAGCTGGCGCTCAGACGTGAGAACCGGGCGCTCAGATCTGAGGCCGACCGGCTCGGTGAGATGGTCGGAGCCAGCGCCGCGATGAAGAAGGTCCGCGACCTGGTGGAAAAGGTCGCGCCGAGCGATACGTCGGTGCTGATACTCGGGGAGAGCGGGGTCGGCAAGGAGCTGGTTGCACGGCTCATCCACCGGCAGAGCGGGCGTGCGGGCCGGCCCCTGGTAGTCGTCCACGCCGCAGCCCTGCCCGAAACTCTGCTCGAGAGCGAGCTCTTCGGCTATGAGAAGGGTGCTTTCACCGGCGCCAATGCGCGAAAGCCGGGTCGGGTCGAGGCGGCGGACGGCGGAACGCTTTTTCTTGACGAGATCGGTGAGATCTCGCCCGCGTTCCAGGTGAAACTGCTCAGGTTTGTGCAGGAGAAGACCTTTGTCCGGCTCGGCGGCAACCAGACGCTGAAGGTCGATACCCGAGTCGTGGCAGCGACTAACCGTGATCTCGGAACCGAGGTGCGCGATGGCCGGTTCCGCGAGGACCTGTATTACCGGTTGGCCGTTTTCCCGATTACTGTGCCTCCATTGCGAGAGCGGAAAACCGACCTGCCTGCGCTCTGTGGCCATATCCTGACCCGGCTCGGCGCAGCGCCCGACCTGGGTGCCAGCGTAATGGAGCTCGTTTCCGACCACGACTGGCCGGGCAACGTTCGCGAACTGGAGAACGTGCTCGAGCGGGCACTGATTCTGTCCGGCGGCGGGACTATCGCGCCGCAGCACATCCAGTTGCCGGAACCGGTCCTTGTCCGCGCCAGTCCGGGAACTGCAAAGCCAGGGGGACTGTCCTCGGTTTCGCAAGCCGGCCCTCTGCACGAGATGGAGAGGCAGATGCTCGAGGACGCGCTGCGCAAGTCCGGCGGTAACAAGTCCAAGGCAGCGAAGCTGCTGGGCATCACCCGCCGGATGTTGTACACGAAGCTCGAACGGCACGGGCTGGCCAGAGATGAGGCCGCAGATGCAGAGTGAACGCGTGCTTCGGCCGTGCCTCAGGGTACAGGTTGTGCGATTCTGCACAGGATCCCGCCAAGCTAACTCGCCGGCAATAGAGGATTTAGCTCAGGCACGCCTTGTGCAATTGTTCCATACGACATGAAAAGGCTGATTGTCGTTTGTCTGCTGTTGTTGGTCGGTGTTGCCGCTGCCCAGACGGAGCGCGAGCGTGTTCGCACGGAACTGGTGAAGACCGATGAACTGCTAGCCGAAGTCAAGCCGATTGTGGACGGCACGCGCGTCGAGGAAGCCAAGCAGTTGTTCAGGTGGGCTGTCAGCCTCCAGCAGTCAGCGTGGTCTTCATTCCAGCTCAGGCTGCATGGCCGGGCCAGGGATCTGACTTTGCGCGCACGGGAGCGCGCGAGGCAGGCCAAGGTCGCGGCCGAAATTGACCCGGAACGGGTGCGCGAAGAGGTCCGCCGGACCCGCGACGCGATGGCCGAGTTCGGACCGGCGATTGTCAGGGCCAACATCCCACGCGCCAATCAGCTCTGGAAGATGGCGCAGACCGAGCAGGCGGCGGCCGAGAATCACCTGGCAGCGTCGCGCTACGGGTACGCGCTCAAGTTCACCCTGGCCGCGCGCGAGCACGGCCGGGCCGCGTTCGCGGCAATCCGTGGTCGGGTCGGCGTAGAGCGCGTGGAACGCGAGCTCGACCGCACCGACGGTCTGATTGAGAAGGCAAGAGACCGGCTTGGCCAGACTACCGCGAGACGTGCGACCGAGGTCTTGAACAAGGCGGTCGAACTCCAGCGCCAGGCGCGGCAGGCATTCTCGGAGAACCGTCCCCTGGCCGCGCTGCGACAGACCCTGGCTGCCCGCGACCTGCTGCTGCGGGCGTGGGAGGCGGGCCGGGCCGGGGTCACCCTTGAGCTGGTCGAGCAGGCGATGGCCGGGAATGACGCGCTCGTCAGCGACTGGGCCGAGTCAATCCGCGCTGGCGCGGACTCGCCGGCTGCGAAGCTGCTCGAACAGGGCATCCGGCATCAGGAGAACGCGCGCGGGATGCTCGCTCAGGGGCAGCTCAGGCTGGCTTTGGCCGAATGTCACAAGGCCCGGCGGCTGCTCCAGCGCGCCGTGGAATTGGTCCAGACCGAGGATGCGCCGTACGGGCCGCGCTAGCCTGCCTGCGCGCAGCGCGGAAGCAGGCCAGGCCCGGACTCGGCGGACTCCACCCGACGGCCGGTGACAATCCTGCTGCTTGCCGCTGTTACCGGCCTGAGCATCAGGCATGAGGTCGGCATGGCTGGGGACTACACCAACCAGACCTACGGCATCATCGACTACGATACACTCCGCGACCCGGATGAGTGGGACACGCTGGACATCGAGACCGAGGCAAGGACGTTCTGGAACCTGGATCTCGAGGCCGGGAAGGGCAGCACGCGCTTCACGGTCGCGAATGACTTCGACATCTCGACCCGGTCGCTGCGTGAGGGCCTTTCGCTCACACTCGGTCAGAAGCTCGCCGAGAACCTCGGCCTTGAGCTGCGCAACGATGCCGAGGGGAGGTGGTACCACGACGCGCTGCCCAGCCTGGCCGACACCGGATTTCAGAGAGACTACCTGACCAATACCAGCGATCTCGAACTCGACTTCGCAGCCCGGCCCGGGCTGGACCTTTCTGCCTCAGGACAGGTGCAGATTTTTCACTACCCGGAGCCGGATTCGTTCAACTACGACTACCTGCTGGGACGGGCCGGGGTTGGCGTGGATCAGGAATTGGGCGGGATGTCGTCGCTAAGCCTGGACTACGAGTGGTCGCGCCGCTGGGCCACGGCGGCAGACAGCCAGGATTTCCTGGAGCACGGTCTTGATGCGGAACTCGAGCTGTACCTCGACGACGGCCCCCATCTGAATCTGACCAATGCCGCAGCCCGGCGTCAATACCCGGCGCGCAGCCGCAGCTCCTGGGAGGAAGCACCCGGCCTGCGCCTCGGCTTCAACCTGTCGCCGGTCGTGGAATTGAATCTCGAAGACGAGGCGCGCTGGACATGGTATGACACGCCGACCGCGGTTTATACCGACCTCTTCGAGAACAGCCTGAAGCTAGCGGTCCAATGGCAGGCGACCGGGGGACTGAGCTTGCGCGCCGGGCCCCAACTCGACGCCGGTCGCAGTCTGCCCCAGCCGACGGCTGACGACTATCGAGAAAGCTCGGTCGCCGCCGGAATCGACTACATGAAGCTGGACCGGCTCTGGTTCTCGCTCGAAGACCGGCTCGGCGTTCGGCGCTATCCGCTCGACGACTCCTCGTTCCAGTCGAACTACGTCTTCAACGAGTTTAACCTGATGGTCAACTGGACGGTATTCAAGGCCGGTCGCAGCGGGCTGTCGCTCAACGGCATGGCGGTTATCTCGCCCGAGTGGCACGGGGACAAGTCGAGTGACCTTTCAACGCGTATCTTCACCCTTGAACTCAGATACGGGCTGTAGCGCCCGCGTCGCTGTCCGGTCCCGTTCACCTTTGGACGTTCGCGCACGCCTGCGCATCCGTCCTCGGGGATCAGTTGCCTGTAACAGAGAGTCTGAAGGTCTGGCATGCCGGGTGCAATGCTCCAGTGCGATGACCGCCAAGAATCTGTCAACAAACGGAGGACTGCTATGAAGAGACTGCTGCTAGCCCTGATCCTGACCGCTGCCGCCGCCTTTGCCGGCGGCATCACAGGCCAGGTCGTAGATGCTGAGACCGGCGACCCGATTGCCGGGGCAGTCGTCGTCGCCAGGTCAGCGAGCGACGCCGGCCGGGCGCAGACGAATGAACGCGGTGTCTACCGCATCACCGACCTCGAGCCGGGCAAGTACAGCGTTGCTGCCAAGGCTCGCGGGTATCTGCTTTCCCGCTACCCACGCCCGGTCCCGGTTCGCGCGACCGAGATGACCGATGGCATTGACTTCCGACTGGCGGGGAAGCGGGCCGGTGATGGCGCCATCTCCGGACGGGTTGTAGACCGACGGACCGACGAGCCAATCCGTGGCGCGACAATTGTCGCGGTTGGCGGCGGCGCCAGGTACAAGGCAAGAACCGACGGTCGGGGTAGATACCTGCTCCGAGGACTCAAGCCGGGCCGGTACAGCGTCACCGCCGGCGCCCGCGGCTATGTCAAGGAGTCGTACCCGCGGCCGGTGCCGGTCGTTGCCGGACGCGTGACCAAGGACATCGATTTCGCGCTCGCTTCCCGGCAAAGGTCGGGCGCAATCACCGGCCGGGTAGTAGACGCCCGTACCCGTGAGCCGATTGCCGGCGCGGTCGTAGTCGCCCGGGGCGAGCACGGAAACGGACGCGCCCTGACCGACCGCCGCGGCCACTACGTTCTCAAGCTCAAGCCGGGCTCCTACCAGGTCGCTGCCCGCGCCCGCGGCTACGTGCCCGAGGCCTATCCGCGCCCGGTACCTGTCAAGCCCGGACGCGTGACCAAAGACATAGACTTCGCGCTGCGTCACAGTCAGGCCGGCCTGGCCGACTGACAGAACGGTTTCGCAACTGCCCGCTGCCGTCCCGGCGGCGGGCAGTCGCTTTCAGGCGAGACCAGAGGCCCTGCGACCGTCAGGCGGCCAGCGGCTATCCGAAGCGGCCGGAGATGTAGTTCTCGGTGTCGGTTTGTTTGGGGGTGGTGAAGATCTGCTTGGTCGCGCCGAATTCCTTGAGCACGCCCAGCAGCATGAAGCCGGTATAGTCGGAGACCCGGGCCGCCTGCTGCATGTTGTGGGTCACGATGACGATGCAGTACTTCTCTTTCAGGCCCCGCATTAGGTCCTCGACGTGCAGCGTGGCAATCGGGTCGAGCGCCGAGCAGGGCTCATCCATCAGCAGCACCTCGGGTTCGACCGCGAGCATCCGGGCGATGCAGAGCCGCTGACGTTGCTCGTCGGTGAGCCGCAGCGCACTCTCGTTCAGCTTGTCTTTGACCTCGTCCCACATGTGCACCGAGCGGAGGCAGCGTTCGACAATGGCCTGAAGCTCGGAGCCGTTGTTGGTGCCGTGGACGCGCGGGCCATAGGCTACATTATCGAACACCGAGAGTGGAAAGACGTTGGGGCGCTGAAAGACCATGCCGACGCGCTTCCGGAGTCCGAGCACACTGAGCCGGTAGATGTCGTGTCCGTCGAGTAGAATTTCGCCCTTGATGCGGGCTCCGTCCACGAGTTCGTTCATCCGGTTCAGGCTGCGCAGGAGTGTGGACTTCCCGCAACCGGAAGGGCCGATAATGGCGGTTATCGCACGGGCGGGGAAGGCGATGGACACGGACTTGACTGCCTGGAAGCTGCCGTAGAAGACGTCGAGGTTGCGGGTGGAGAGTTTGACAGAAGAGGGATCGGGGGAGCGAGGGATCAAGGGATCAAGTGCAGAACCCGGACTTTCCACCACTGTATCCCTTTGGCCCTTCATCCCTCTATCCCTCATCCGATGCGGCCCGAGACGTAGTCGTCGGTGCGCTTGTCCCTGGGGGTAGTGAACATCTGCGCCGCCTCGCCCTCTTCGACGAGCTCGCCGGAGAGGAAGAAGGCGACGCGGTCCGAGACCCGGGCCGCCTGCTTGACGTTGTTAGTTACCAGCACCCAGGTGAAACGGCTCTTCAGTTCACGCATCGCGTTCTCTATCTGGGCAGTTGATATCGGATCGAGCCCGGAGGTCGGCTCGTCCATCATGATCACCTCGGGGTTGACCGCAATGGTGCGGGCGATACAGAGACGCTGTTGCTGGCCGCCCGACAGACGAAGCGCAGAGGTCTGAAGTCGGTCCTTGACTTCGTCCCAGAGAGCGGCGGCGCGCAGGCTCTGTTCGACCAGGTCGGCGAGTTGCGACTTGTGCGGTCGGGCCTTGAGGCGCGGGCCATAGGCGATGTTGTCATAGATGGTGCCGGGCAGTGGGACCGGGGTCGCGAAAATTAGCCCGACCCGGCGGCGCAGAGCGTCGATGTTAATCCGGCGCACTTCCTCGCCGTCGAGCAGGACGTCGCCGGAACGGAGGAACTCGCGCTGGGTTTCAATCATGCGGTTGATGACGCGCAGGAGAGTGGTCTTGCCACTGTGGGCCGGCCCGATGACCGAGACGATGGAGTTCGCCGCGATGGTAAGGTCTACTCCTTTGAGTATCAGGCGCTTGTTCACCGCCACCGCGAGGTTGTTTATGGAGACTTTGGAGGCAGGCTGAGGTCGAGGTTCAAGTTGAGACGCGGAGCTCTCAGGAGCAGGTTGAGGTCGAGGTTGAGTTTGAGGCATGGAGTCCTTGACCCTAACCTCTCCCTACCGCATCTTCCGGGTCAGGCGGAACATCAGCGAGTAGGCGACGACGTTGATAAGGAGAATCGCGGCGATGAGCAGGAACGCGGTGCCGTAGGCCCGCTCCATCGAGAGGCCCTCGCGGGCCAGTATGTAGAAGTGGACCGCCATGGTGCGGGCCGGGTCGAAGAGCGACTTCGGGATGAGCAAAGACGAACCGGCAGTGAAGATGGTGGCCGCGGTTTCAGCGACACTGCGGCCCATGCCGAGGATGACACCGGTGAGAATACCGGGCAGGGCGTTGGGCAGGACCACTCGCATGATGGTCTGAGACTTGGCCCCGCCGAGCGAATAGCTGACCTCCCGCAGGTTGTAGGGCACGGCGCGGATGGCCTCTTCGCTGGTGCGGATGATGGTCGGCAGAATCATGAAGGCGAGCGTGAGGCCGCCGGCAGCAAGCGACCAGCCCATGCGCAGTCGGATGACGAAGAGGATGAAGCCGAACAGGCCGAAGATTATCGAGGGGACGCCGGCGAGCGCGTCCGCCCCGAAGCGAATGACCCGCGTGATTACCGACTCGCGCGTGTACTCGCACAGGTAGACGGCGCTGCCGACGCCGATGGGAGTGGCGATGGCGATCGCGAGCAGGCTGATGTAGATGGTGGCGATGATGGTCGGCAGGATGCCGCCTTCTTTGCCCATCCGCTCTGGCATGCCGAACAGGAACTCGGGGGTGATGACGCGCGCGCCCTTGCTGGTGATGAACCCGATGATGAAGAAGAGAACTATCAGCGTGAACAATGTCATCGCCGCGAGCAGGACCCAGGCGATGCGCTGCCAGGCGAGAGGGCGAATCACCATGGTAGTCTAGTGGTCAAGTGGCCCAGTGGTCGAGTGGCGGAGTCGGAATCCGGCGTTCTACACTGGGCCACTGGATCACTGGGACACTTGGTCACTCTTCTCACGTTCTCGGCCTCGTGACCGCCAGCGCGATGGTGTTCAGGATGGCGATGATGATGAAGAGGACCATGCCGGTGGCGAAGAGCGCGGCCTGGTGGTCCCCGGAGGCGTAGCCCATCTCGAGCGCGATGTTGGCGGTAAGCGTGCGGACCGGCTGGAGCAGAGACGTGGGCAGGGTCAAGGCGTTGCCCGCGACCATGATGACGGCCATGGTCTCGCCGATGGCGCGGCCCATTCCAAGGATGAACGCGGCGATGATGCCGGACCTGGCTGCGGGCAATTGCACGCGGTAGAGTGTCTGCCACCGAGTGGCGCCCAGCGCGAGCGAGCCTTCTTTGTACAGCGGCGGTACCGCATGGAGCGCATCGAGCGAGATGGCGATTACGGTCGGCAGGGTCATGATGCCGAGGATGATGGCTGAGGCGAGCACGCTGAACCCGGGACCGCCGAATGCCCGGCGGATCATCGGGACGAGCACGACTACGCCGATGAAGCCGTAGACGACGGAAGGGATGCCTGCCAGCAGTTCGATCATCGGCTTCAGGACGCGTACGCTCCAGCGCGGGGCAAACTCCGCGAGGAACATGGCGCAGGAGAGGCCGAGGGTAGCGCCGATGATGACCGCCAGGACAGTGACCTCGAGCGAGCCGACAATCATCGGCAGGATGCCGAACCGTCCCTTGCCTGGAGCCCATTGCGCCGAGGCTATGAAGTCCCAGACCCCGACCTTCGCGACCAGTGGAACGCCCTCGCGGAAGATGAAGTAGGCGATGATGAATATCGTCGCCACGGCCGACAGGGCGACGAGGAGCAGTCCCCTCTCGATCAGCTTCTCGCGCATCAGAGCGTGGTCAAGTGGTCCAGTCGTCCAGTGGTTCAGTGCCGGATACCGGACTCCGGCGATCTGCATTTTGACATCTGCATCTTGCAGTTTGACTTCTCATCGTACTCTCGTGAGTCCTTCTTCAGCCAGTGCCTTCTGGCCCGAGTCGCTGAGTACGTAGTTGATGAACTCCCTTGCCGCGCCGGTGGCCTCGCCGTTGGTGAGGAAGAGGAACCGGCGGACCACCGGGTACTTGCCGCTGCGGATTGCCGTCTCGGTCGGAGCGACGCCGTCCAGTACCACCGCGGCCACGCGTTCGTCGACGAGGCCGGAAGAGATATAGCTGATTGCGGCCGGGTCCGAAGCGACGATTTCGCGAACCGAGCCATTGGAGTTCTGCACGAGCGCGTCGGGCGCGAGCGCGGCCGGCTCCGCCTTGCCGTCCCTGCCCCTTGGCATACCCGCGACCATCACCTTCTCGTCGAAGCTCGCGCGCGTGCCCGAGCCTTCCTCGCGCGTGATGGGGGTGATGCGCTGGTCCGGTCCGCCGAGTTCCTGCCAGTTCCGGATGCGACCCGCAAAAACGTCCCGCGCCTGCACCAGTGTCAGTTTACGCACCGGGTTCCTCGCGTTGACGATGAGCGCGATGGCGTCCAGGGCGATGGGGATTTCCACCAGGCTTGTCTCGGCATCATGCAGTTCCCGGGAGGACATGCCGATGGCGCAGATCCTATTCTGGCATGCCCGGATGCCGGCGCTCGACCCGCCACCCTGGACGCTGATTTCGCTGCCGGGGTGTATGGCCATGTAGTGCTCGGCCAGCAGTTCGGCAAAAGGCTCCACCGAGGTGGAACCGGCAACGGTCAGCGCGTTCTTGGAGCCGCGGCTGCACCCGAGCAGCGAAAGGAGCGCCGCGCACGCGAGGGCCACGAAGTACCGCAATGGTGTCGGCATGCGACTGACACTAATATACTGAGTAGAGTCAAGTGCGTATCAGTTTTGTGTTAGGACTGCGCTAAGGCGAAGTTCACCACTTCTTGAAGATGAAGAAGACCGCCGCGACAATCAGGCCGAAACCAACCAGGTAGTTCCAGCGAAGCTGCTCCTTGAGGTAGACGACCGAGAAGACCGAGAACACCACCAGTGTGATGACTTCCTGAATGGTCTTCAGTTGCGCCCCGCTGAACCGGCCGTAGCCGATGCGGTTGGCTGGGACCTGGAAACAGTACTCGGCGAGCGCGATTCCCCAACTGGCGAGGATGGCCAGCAAGAGAGGGGAATTCCGATACTTAAGATGCCCGTACCACGCGAAAGTCATGAAGATGTTGGAGACAATCAGCAGGCCGATAGTTGCCATGGTGTTGCCAGTATGCCAGGCGCGAGCCGATTTGTCAAAGACGGCTAAGTTGCTGTGCCTGCAAGCGTAAGATGACCGTCAATGCCCAAGAAGTGCTTGACAGCGGGTGGCGCGTTTCTATAATCGCACGTGCATCCGTCCGAACCGGTCCGGCAGCGGCTGGGCCTACAGATTCTCTTTGATTTCTCAAGCATAATCGACGCCATCGGCTTCTGCTCCGACAACGGGCTCCGTGTGCTTGAGCTCAACCTCGGCAATATCGAGTTCCAGCGCCAACTGGCCCACGCCCGCGAGCGGCGGCGGATACGCGCCGCCGCGCTCCGACAGGAGGTGGCCCTGGCAATCCACGCGATTGACGGGCCATCTTTCTTTATACCCAGTGTCAGTGTACGCGCGGCCGGAATCCGCCAGCTCAAACAGGAACTCGACTGGGCGCACGGAGTCGGCGCGAAAAACGTCGTGATGCACCTCGGGTTCGACATGAACTTCGGAATGGATGGGGGCGCGCGCTACACTCACCGGGAATTCCCGGAGTACTACACGCGAGCGCTGACCGAGTCGCTCGCCGAGCTGAAGGCCTACGCGCGCGGAGAGTCGCGGCTCTGCGTCGAGAACGTCGGTGGGTTCCGGTACGACCTTACGCCGCCGATTCTCGACCGGCTCATCGGCGGCAACCTCGGCCTCTGCCTTGACGTCGGGCACATCAACACACTGAAGCCGGATGTGCGGGCGAAGGAGCTTGCGTTCTTCCGCAAGCACCGGGCGCACATCTTCCACAGCCATGTCCACGACAACTCCGGGTTGCGCGACGAGCACTCGGCGCTCGGCCGCGGCCGGATCGACTTCGTGCCGTTCTTCAAGCTGCTTGAGAAGACCGATGCGCTCGTGGTTTTCGAAGTCCGGCCGAAAGAGTCGGCGCTTGAGAGCCTCCGCTACTTTGAGAAGGAGATCGAACCGAGGCTGGGAAGATGACCAGCGCAATCGGAACCCGAAGTATTGCCACGAAAGCACGAAACACACGAAATGAGCCAGCCGACTCCAAGCTCTTCCGTTTCGTGGCCTTCGTGTCTTCGTGGCATCCTTGTCCGAATCCGATCCGGAAGTCCGAAGCAGTGAAGTGGTACGAAGAGCGGAGTTGGTTATGAGCAAAGCAAAGCAGCTCGAACAGCTCGAGCAGGAGTGCCACACGCGAGGCGTTAAGCTCATCTACGACGACCTGCGCAGCGAGGGCGGGCTGTGCCGGTTGCGCGGGTCTTTCTACCTGATTCTCAACCGGCGGCTGGCATCCGAAACCAAGACCCGCATCATCGTGGATGCGCTGGCGCGGGTCCCGGAGCGGATTCCTCAGCCGGAGCCGGCAGTTCAGGTTTCCCCGGCGGAAACCACGCTGGTCGTCGTTGACTATCCGGAGCCGGTGTACGAAGAACCCGGAATCGGCATTCCCGTTGCCGCCGGCGTTCCGAACAGCCAGAGCTAGTCCCGGATTGGAGACACAGCGGCGGGCGCAAGCCCGCCGCTGTCTGTAGGCGCTTCCGCGTCTAGATCTTGATGAAGGTGCTGCCTTTCGCTTTGCAGATGGGGCATGCGTCCGGCACGGAGTCGTACACGGTGTTGCCGCAGACCGGGCAGACGTAGACCTCG
Source organism: candidate division WOR-3 bacterium (assembly GCA_016867815.1). Classification (NCBI taxonomy): domain Bacteria; kingdom Pseudomonadati; phylum Caldifarciminota; species Caldifarciminota bacterium. The sequence continues at coordinate 15,247 of VGIR01000018.1, forward strand.
CGCTTCGGCAGGTCCTTGCCTGATTCAAGTGCGGCAAGGGCCGCGGTGTAGAGTTCGTGGTGGATCTTCTCGACCGCATTGGCGTAGCGGAACGAGGTCAGGGCCGCCGCGTGTTTGTCCGCTTCAGCATCTTTGATGAACTCGGGGTACATCGAGATGAACTCGTGGTGCTCGCCGGCAATCGCCGCCCTGACGTTTTCCTTCGTGTCTTTCACGCCGCCCATCGCGCGCAGGTGTGCGTGGGCGTGAACCGTCTCGGCTTCGGCGGCGGCGCGGAAGAGCCGGGCGATCTCGGGGAATCCGTCCTGGTCCGCTCTCTTCGCGAATGCCAGGTACTTGCGGTTTGCCTGGCTCTCGCCGGCAAAGGCCGCGGCCAGGTTGTCGAGTGATTTGGGCATGGAGATCCTCTCAGGGAGGGGTCAAGGGGTCGAAGATTCCAGGATTCGAGTGCTCGGATCGATCCGGTTCACTTGAATCCTCGAGTCCTTGATTCCTTGAATCCTCATTCTTTGTTTCCTATCTGTTTGAGCAGTTCCCGCGCTTCGGGTTTGTCGTCGAGTTCGGCGTCGGCCGGGTAGAGCGGGTCAGCGGTGGCGAGCAGGGCATTGAGCTGGGTCCGGGTGGCAAGCCAGCGCTTCTGTTTGACGTAGACCTTGGCGAGGTCGAGCCGGATGAGGCAGTAGTTCGGGGCGCTCTCGATTCCGCGTTTGTAGTACTGCTCCGACTTGTACAGGTCGCCGCCGGCAAACCCGGGCAGTTCGTAGTAGAGCACACCGAGCGCGTCGAGCGCGGTCGGGTGTTTTGGGTTGATCTCAAGAGCGCGGCTGAACGCCTTCTTGAGTCCCGGCACCATGAAGAGCGAGTTGAGGACGCCGCGGGTCTGGCCGATGCGGCCCTGGGCTACGCCCCACCAGCAGTGGCCTTCGTCACTCTTGTCATTGGCTGCAATCAGGGTTTCGGCTATGGCCTTGGCCCGACCGAAATAGCTCAGTTTGTCGCCCTTGGTCGCGGCGTCGTCACCCTTCTGGATGTGGATGCGCGACCAGAGGTAGAGGAGATGCTCGTCCTTCGGTTCGGCTGCGTGGGCCTTCGCCAGCATGTTGTAGGCCGAGTCGAGCCAGGTGCGGTTGAGGTGGCGGTTGAAGAACATGTACTCGGCCCGGTCCGTAGTCGCGGCACCTGCCAGAGTCACTATCGCTGCGAGTAGAAGCAGCCGTTTCATTTTCCCTCCTTACTTCGTCCTTTGTCCTTTGAACTTTCCACTTTCCCGGTTCTAGTGCCCTTCATACATCTTCTCGATTTGGCCGCGGAAGGCGGCGACAACCTGGGGGCGCCGCATCTTCAGGCTTGGGGTCAGGAGTCCGTTCTCGACTGTGAGCGGGTCCGGGACGAGCCAGAACCGGTGGACCTGCTCATACTGGGCAAAGCCCGCCAGCGCCTCCTTGATTTCTTTGTCGTATAGCTTGAGTACTTCAGGATGGTCGAGCACGTCGGTGTAGCGCTTGCAGGCGATGCCTCGCTCCCGGGCGAATCCTTCCAGTGCCAGCGGGCTCGGCACGACCAGCGCGGTGAGGAACGGTCTCTTGTCGCCGTAGACCATTACTTGTTCGACGTACTTGGACTGGGCGATGGCTTGCTCGATGGCGATCGGCGCGATGTTCTTGCCGTAGGAGCTGACTATCAGTTCCTTGATGCGGCCGGTGATGATGAGGTTGCCTTCCGCGTCGAACTTGCCCTGGTCGCCGGTATGGAACCAGCCTTCGGTGTCGATGACCTCAGCGGTTTCTTTGGGCTTGTTCAGGTATCCCTTCATCACGTTGGGGCCGCGAATGAGGATCTCGTCGTTGGGCCCGATGCGAACCTCGACGCCCTTGAGCGGCTTGCCGACCGTGCCGACTCGTTCCTGGCCGGGGACCGCGATACTGGCTGCGGGAGAGGTTTCGGTCAGGCCATAGCCCTCGAGCAGGTTGAACCCGAGGTTGCGGACGATGCGGGCCAGCCTCCGGTCGAGCGGCGCGCTGCCTGAGACCAGCAGCCTGAGCCGGCCCCCGCCCAGCGCCGTCAGCTTTCTGACGACCAGCCGGCCAAGGAGCCAGTGTCTGAACCTGAGCCAGAGGGAGAGCGGGTGGCCGCCGGCACGGAGCCGGGCGTAGCGGCTGTACGTGCGGAGGGTCGAGACCATCAGTGCCCGGCGGAGTGCCGAGCCGGATTCGACCTTTTCCCGAACCGCGTTGTAGACCTTTTCCAGCACCCGCGGCACGACTATCATCACGGTCGGACGAGCGAGCTGGACATCTTCGCGGATGGTCTGGACCGATTCGGCATAGGCAATCGAGCCGCCCGCCATCAGTACGCAGTAGTAACCGCCGGTGCGCTCGAACATGTGGCACAGGGGCAGGAAGGAAACCAGCACGTCGTTCTCGTTGATGCCGAACAGCGGAATCAGGGCCTGGACGTTGGAGAGGATGTTGCGGTGGGTGAGCATCGCGCCCTTTGGCTCGCCGGTCGTTCCCGAGGTGTAGCAGACCGTGAACAGGTCGTCCGGTTCGGGCTTGTGCGGATCGGCAAGCTTCGGGTTCTGCTTCAACGCCTCGGCGCCGGACTTGCGCAACTCGTCGAAGTTGAGCAGTTGCTTGCCCGCCTGGCTCTTGGATTTTTGGCCGTAGACCGTGACCACATCCTGCAGCGGGGCGACCTCGGGCAGAATCCGCGTGATGTTGGCCAGAAGTTCCGGGCTCTCGACGATCAGGTGCGTCACCCCAGCGTCGTTCAGGATGTAGCGAATCGCATCCGCGCCGAGCGTGTGGTAGACCGGAATCAGTATGGCCCCGAGCTTGGCGACGGCGAGATCGGTTGCGACCCATTCCGGCCGGTTGTAGGAATAGATGCCCACCATGGAACCGGGCCTGACTCCGCGTTCGGCCAGACCCGCGGCCAGTTCGTCGACAGTCCGCGAGAGATCCGCATAGCCGATCCCCTGGTACTTCCCTTCGACCTTCCGCATCAGGGCGGTGCGGTCCGCGAACTTCTTCGCTACTTCAGCGAAACAGGCGTAGACGGTGTCAGGCATAGCGCTCCCTTCGGGAAGTCCGAAGTTCGAAACCCGAATGACGATTGAAATCCGAACATTCCGAATTTGTCATTCTGTCTGCATTCGAGTTTCAATCGGGTTTCGAGCTTCGTCATTCGGTATTCCTATATGATATGCAGCTCTTTACCGACAAGTACGAACTTCTGGAGAGCAGTCTGTAGCTGCTCCTCGGTGTGCGTGGCCATCAGGCTGATGCGGACTATCGCCTGGCCGGGTGGTACGGCCGGGAACACTACCGGGTTGGCAAACACCCCTTCCTGCTCCAGTCGTCCCGCGGCCTGGTAGGTCCGGTCGTCGTCGCCCACCGCGATGGGCAGAATAGGCGTGCCGTGGTCGTGGACCGAGAACCCGGCTTTCTTCAGTTCGCTGCTCATGAACCGGGCGTTCGCGCGCAGCCGCTCGACCCGCTCGGGTTCGGATTTGAGAATGCCGAGAGCGGCAATCACCGTTGCGGCCACCGAAGGCGGCAGGCTGGCCGAGAAGACCGACTGCCGGGCGTTGTAGCGGAGGAACTCGGCGACCGCGTGCGGCCCGCCGCTGAAACCGCCGAGAGCGGCCAGTGACTTGGAGAGCGTGCCGGAGGTGACGTCAACGCTGCCTTCCATGTTGTAGTGTTCGGCCGTGCCGCGTCCGGTCCGGCCGAGGACGCCCGTGGCATGAGCATCGTCAACCATCAACTTGCAGTTGTGGGAAACGGCCAGCCGGCGCAGGCCGGGCAAATCGCAGATGTCGCCCTCCATGGAGAAGACGCCGTCAGTGACTATCAACTTGGCTGTCTCCGCCGGTACCGCCTTGAGCTGCGCCTCAAGATCGGCCAGGTCGTTGTGGCGGTAGACGACCGTCTTGGCCTGGGAGCGGCGGCAGCCGTCGATGATGGAGGCGTGGTTCAGTTCGTCTGAGAAGATGAAGTCACCCTCTCCGGCCAGGGCGCTGACAGTCGCGGAGAGTGCCATGAAGCCGGTGGAGAAAGTGACGACTGCCTCGACGTTCTTGAAAGCCGCCAGCGTACGTTCCATTTCGAGGTGCAGGGGCGTGGTTCCGGTGAGCAGTCGGGAACCGGCGCTGCCGGTGCCGTATTCCGCGACGGCCGCGACCGCGGAGGCCTGGACCTTGGGGTGTTCGGTAAGCCCGAGGTAGTTGTTGGAGCCGAGGTTGATGAGTTCCCGTCCGTCGCGGGTGGCGAGCGGGGCCGCAGCCGGCGTTATGGCGCGCGAGTAGAAGAAACGGTTGCGCGCCCGGGCCGACTGCAGTGCGAAGTCGAGCTGACGGCACTTGTCAAAAAGGTCCAGCTTGCCTCCTTTTGCGGCCGGTGGTGGGTCGATTATAGCCCTGCACCGGAACAAGGCAAGGAATGGAATGCGGCGCGTTTGCGGGGAGTATGTAGCCGCGAACCCGCTCTGAAAGGTCTTGACAGTCAGACTGTCATGCCTACAATTACGCGGCAGAAGAAGTTGTGCCCGCGCGGGCAAGCAGGAATCGTTGCGGAGCCGCAAGGCGATTGGCTGCCGCAACATGAAGCCGGAAAGACAAGTCCGTGGCCAGAAGCCACGAACACAAGGAGGAAGATGTGAGGAAGCTGATCGCTGCCGCGGCCATACTGGCTGTGGTATTCGTCCTTGGATGCCAGGACACCAAGAAGGTGACCGAACTCCAGGGGCAGGTCGACAAGATGACGCAGCAGATAACCGACATGACCGCCCAGGTGACCACGCTGACCGCCGAGCGCGACTCGCTCAATAAGGTAGTGGTCGACCTTATGGCCAAGCTGCCCCCGGTCAAGGGTGGCACGATGACCAAGCCGCCGGTAAGCAAGGCCCCGGGCGCCGGCACTCTGAAGCCGCCGACCAAGAAGTAAGCCTGGCCAACAGCCAGACAGGAGCAAGAGTAAAATGAGAAAGAACGCACTGCTGGTCGTATTCGCTGCCGCGTTGCTCTTCATCGGCACGGGATGCGACACCATCGTTACGCTGGACCCGCCGACCGTGACGGCCACTGCCATCAATGACGGCGGCGGGCTACGCCTGACGTGGACCGCGGTCACCGACGCCGCTTCCTACGAGATCACCACCGACGATTCGGTTTACACGACGACATCCACGAGCTTCGACGTCACCACACCGAGCGTGACAATCGAGGTCAGAGCGGTCAATGGCAGCGACAAGAGCGACGCGGATGAGATCGACTGCGAGGTCGTCGAGACCGCCTCAATCGACGTCTACGGCATCAGCGATACTGATACCACGCACCACACCGGGTTCGCCTTCAGTTCAGCCGGCAACATAATCACCTACTCGCTGGCGTATGTCAACCTGGCCGGACTCGATTTCTATGCTGACGATGTTGCCTACCCCGGCTCGATGTACATTATCAACCCGGGCGACAAGGGCTGGAATACGAAAGGCAACGCGGTCAAGGATGCGGGCACGACGGTCTACGATGACGCCGTACTGGCCGATGCGCCGGGCAGCGGATACATTACGCAGCTGGCGATCGTGACCGGCGGCGTCTACTACCTGTGGCTGGACCGCACCAATGACGGCTGGAGCGCGGAAGACAACTTCGCCAAGGCGAAGATCATCTCCATCGCCGGCCCGAAGGTGACCATGCAGGTTGGCTTCCAGAAGGTCGACGGACTTCGCTGGCTGGCCAACTAGCACGAGCGGAAGAGCTTGAGCAACCGGGGGCTTCGGCCCCCGGTCCTTTTGTTCGCCCGGTGTGAACGCTGCCTCGCGCCGCGCCCCGCGTGCGGCTTGAACCGCAGCCGGACGGGCGTATATTTGAAGCGTGAAGACGAAGGGCCGCTTCCGAATTCAAGTCGGCGTGCTGTTCACCGGTGTGCTGGTACTGGCAGCCGGGTGCGGGGACCTGAGTCAGGGACCGCCGACCGGGCTTCTGCTTACCGCGGCTTCCGACACGACCGTCAGAATCAACTGGACCCCGCCGGCCGGGAGCGTGCCGGACAGCTACTTGATTGCCTTCATGGAGACCGGCACCTCGACGTGGCTCGATGTCGGCAGCGCCGGCGACAGTGCCACCCATGCCGACCACAATCCGCTGGGCCGGACGGGACGCTATCGCGTCAGTTCGGTGTTCGGCAGTGGATCCTATCCCGCGACCCAGACCCCGACTTCAGCCCCGGTACACACCGGTGCCACAATGGTCGGCGAACTCAACGGCACTATCTACTCAGGCTTTGGCTGGGACCGGGACAGCGGCGCCGGGTCGATCTTCACTATGGGCTATGCCAGCAACGCGGACCGCGTTGACTTCTACGTGACCGACTGGTCGGCGGGTTTTGCCGGGCCGGACTACTACGCGGCCAGCCCGGACTGGGGGCCGCACGAGCCCGGCAGTGCCGGCTTCGTTCCGGTTGGTCCGTGGCGCCCGAACGGATTCATCTCCTTGTCCGACGGCGGGCAGTTGCCGCTGCCCCTGTTCGAGTCGACCCGGTACGCGAACCACCTCAAGCTGAGTCGAGACTCGACTCTTGCGGCCGTGGTGTGCACCGATACGGCCATCGCTTTCGATACTATTCTCGTCATCGATACCAGTTCCACCATCGATACCACCATCACGGTTGACACGATCGCCAGTGTCATCCGCCGTTACGCCCTGGTGAGGTTTGGCAGTCCCGACACCGTCAGGGGGACGGTGCAGGTCGAGACTTGGTTCCAGGCCATCCTCGACCTGCGTCTCATCCAGCACTAGCCAGTCGGGTCGAGCGTCCGGCTTGCAGCAGCGAGGTGCGCTCGGTATAGTTGTGCCGTGAATGAGACCCGGTTCATTCTGAACAACTGCTCACAGGTGCTGACGATGACCGGCGGCGGGCTGGGTGTAGTCGAGTGCGGCGTGGTCAGAGTCAGGGACGGCAGGATCCACGAGGTTGCCGACCACCCGCTCACCCCGGTTGAGGGAGAAACCGAGATCGACTGCCAGGGCAAAGTAGTGATGCCGGGCTTTGTCGATCCGCACACCCATCTCGTGTTCGGTGGCTGGCGGCAGAACGAGTTTGAGATGCGGCTCGCCGGCCGGACCTACCGGGAGATAGCGGAAGCGGGCGGCGGCATCATATCCAGCGTTATCCAGACCCGGCTCGCGACCGAGGACGAGCTGTACAACCGGGCGCTCGAGCGGATGCACGAGATGCTGCTCTGGGGCACGACCACGGTTGAGGTGAAGTCAGGCTACGGGCTCGACACCGAGGCGGAACTGCGGATGCTGCGCGTGGCGCGGCGGCTGGGCGAGCTGGAGTTCTGCCGTGTGGTGCCGACGTTCATGGGCGCGCACAGCGTGCCCAAGCGCACGCCCAAGGCGGATTACATCGAGCGCCTCGAGCTCGAGATGATTCCGGCGGTGGCGGCGGCCGGACTTGCGCGGTTCTGCGACGTCTTCTGCGAGGACTTCGTCTTTGACGCGGCCGAGAGCTTTCGCATCCTGGAAGCGGGCAAGAAGCACGGTCTTGTCCCCACCATCCACGCCGATGAGATCGAATCCTCCGGCGGAGCCGAGGTTGCCGCCCGCGTCGGCGCCGCCTCAGCCAGCCACCTCCTGCAGCCCTCGGACTCAGGCCTGCGGGCGATGGCACAGGCCGGCGTCGTGGCCGTGCTCCTGCCCGGGACCTGTTTCTTCCTGCGCGAGGTCCACAAGTCGCCGGTCGCGAAGATGCGCCAGCTCGGCATCGTGATGGCGCTCGGCAGCGACTTCAACCCGGGGTCCTGCCCGATGTTGGCCCAGCCTCTGACCGCGCAGTTCGGCTGCCTCCATTACGGGATGACGATCGAGGAGGCGTTGCGCGGTATCACCGTCAGCGCCGCCAAAGCGCTGGGAATCGATTCAGAAGTCGGGACGCTGGAGCCGGGCAAGGCCGCGGACGTCGTCGTTACCGACGTGCCGGACTACCGGCACATCGTCTATCGCCTGGGTCACAACCCGGTCTGGATGACGATCTACGGTGGACAGGTGGTCCACCGCCAGTTCTAGCGGCTCAGTGTCTGCCGCGTCGCCGCTATCTTCTCTGCGTTCTGGCGGTCGATGATGCGTCCGATGTAGTAGCCGATGGTCGTCACCTCAACTGCTATGCACATGCCCGTCAGCGCCATCGGTAGCATGGTCAGGACCGAACCGTCGTCCGGCATGTCGTTCAGCGGCCCGGTCCTACCGTAGTGAAGCGGTCCTGCAAGCAGAAAGAAGCCCGCGCCCGCAGCGAGTGCGGGTATCACCGCGCCGATGGCGCAACTCGTCCGCCACTCCTTGCCTTCTTCCGGCAGCGGCAACGCGGGTGGTCGCGTGCGGTCGAGCTTGTCGCCGGCTATGTAGCCGGCGGTCGTGCCGACCGCGGTCAGGCAGCAGGCCGTGGTCCAGAAAATCGGGTGGTTGACCGAGTAGACGGGTACGGTGATGTTCTGGTCGAGGCAGTTGGCCGCAGATCCCTGGCCTACGCCCTTCTTGATGCCGGCCCACGAACCGATGCAGCCGCCGAGAGCCGACCCGGCAGTCGCACCTGCCATGGTCATGTGGTACCGGTTCTCGGTCATCAGCGACGGAGTGGTAGGGGAATCCTCGGCACCGGACTCGGCGTTCCCGCTCGGCTCATCCCGCAGCGGCCGCGATTCCACCTCGCGCCAGAATGCCCTCAGGCTGGGTGCGACGGTCGTATCGGTCTTCTGCTGCTCGGCGACGAAATCACGATAGTCGATGAGAAAGCGGATCCTCTCCAACTGACCGGGCAGGATGCGGTAGTAGACCGGCACCAGCGTATCGCCGTCAGCCTGTGCCACTTTGGCGTAGACCTGAGACCCGGGCAGGCCGAGAATCACGGCGTACCGGAAGTTCACCGAGTTCGGGAACAGGTGGAAGCTGTCGCGTTGGGCACGACGAATGGTGTCTCCGAACGCAGTCTTGATGCGGACGACCGTCGGCTCCGAGGCCGCGGCAAAGGTAGCAACGGCCGCAAGCAGAACCAGCGCGGTTCCTTTGTGGCTCATGGCTGCGCCTGTCGGCCGAGCGCCCGGCGTCGCATCTCGGCATCCTCTGCTTTCCTGCGGTCCATGGCGCGGCCGATGCGGTACCCGATGGTCGCAGCCTCAACGGTTATGCAGAGTCCGGTGAAAGCCATCGGCAGCGCCGTCCAATTGTCTGGGTCGTTGTCGATTTGGGCAAACCAGTCTGCTAGCACGCCGTACCGGGAGGAAGCGGTGAGCCAGAACACCGTGAACCCGAGAACCACACCTGGGACGAGAGCGCCGAGGGCAAGGCCCGTGCGCCAGTTGGTGCTTTCCTTCAGTTCAGACATCGTGACGGTCTGCTTGCGGTCGAGTCTATCGCCCAGCGCGTAACCCGCTGCGGTCCCGATGGCCGTGATGCCGCACGATGCTCCCCAGAACACGGCCGAATTGACTCTGTAATGCGCGACTGCCGGCAGGCAGCACTCTTTGGGCTCATCGGTGTACGAATATGTGATCCCGGCGTGTGACCCGAGGCAGCCGCCTGCGACCGAGCCCAGGGTGGCTCCGTGCAGCGCATAGTCATACCGGTTCTCAGTCGTCCCAGGAACAGCCGGTTCGCCGGGCGGCTGCTCCTCGATCGAACGCCAGAAGGCGGCCAGCGATTGTGCCGCGCCGGCGTCGGACGCGACTTCCTTGGCTACAAAGTCACGATTGTCAACGAGGAAGCGGATTCTCTCCAGCTGGGTGGGCGCGAGACGGAAGTCGACCTCCCAGACGGTATCGTTTCCTGCCAGTGTAACCTCGGCGCGTATCTCCGGGCCGCGCCGCTCGACGATGACGGCGTGCTGGAACCCGACCGAATTGGGGAACAGATGAAAGGTGTCGCGCTCAGACCGGTCAATCGTATCGCCGACCGCATCACTCACCCGGATGACCGTCGGCTCCTGGTCGGCGGCGAGTGCCACTGCCGCCAGCAGCAGAACGGCGAGAAGAACGGCCCGTCGGGCAGAATCCACTGCCGAGATGCTATTGACTCGGGGTTACATTGTCAAGCGTCCGCGAGCACCGAGAAGGGATGGAGGGATCAAGGGAGCCGGGGATCGAGTGAGAGGAGGAGTCACGAACTCCGGTCATGATGGTTGGTTCTTGTCTTCATCTGCGTCCATCTGTGGTTGTCGGATGCTTCCCGCCAGGTCAAAAGGAAGCCGCCCGCAAAGAGCGGGCGGCCCGGGAGTTGGATCGCAGTCCTAGCGGACGATGGCCACGCGCCGGGACAGGGTCTGGTCGCCGGACGTCATCCGCAGATAGTAGACACCGGCCGGCATTGACCGCAGGTCGAGCCGGAACGGCGAAGGTCTCTGTTCGAATGTCGAATGGACCAGACGACCCTGAGCATCGTAGACGCGCAGAGACGAGGGCCCGGAAAGGGGAGTGGAGAACCGGATATTGACTGCGTTCGTTGCCGGGTTGGGGTAGGCTTCCAGTCTGTAGCTTGAGGCCTGCGGCTTGGGGTCGGGTTCGGCTACGCCCACGTTCGCGTCATACCAGTCCTGGGCGCGCTGGCAGGCGTCGAGGTAGGTCGCCGAATCACCGGCCGCCACGAACGCGAGGGCGACGCGCCGGTCCCCGCCCTGCGGCAGGCCCAGCGGGCCGGTGGAAACCGCGATCGACCAGTTGTAGGGGCGGTCAGAGCCTTGTGTGCCGAGCGAGCCGGTCATGATGCGGTACTTCATGTCGTTGCTCAAACCGGAGTCGGAGTCAACGTAGCGGCCGTGGTCGATGCAGGCGAGCCTGGCGGCTGCTTCATGGGTCAGGAGTTTCACTCCGCACCAGCGGTTCCGGGATAGGACGTTGCGCATGAAGGCGGTGGCCTGGCCGGCGTCGGTGAAGGCGACGTCATGCAGCCGGTCCGTGGCAACGACGTCGAAGTCGGCAAGGATGCCGGCGTGGGCGGTGACCGCCTCGCCGCCCCCGTTGTGCACGTCATAGACCATGATTACCCAGTCATTGTTCCCGGGGTCATCTACTCCCAGAGCGTGCTGCTGGACCGTGACGTTGTGGGCGTTGGAGTGACCGGCGTCGTTGAAGGCGGACGTCATGTACTCGTCGGCGTTCCACATCGGGGCGCGGGAGCGGACGCTGTCCACCAGCCGCCAGTCGCTGTCATACCCGCTATCCAGGTTGTAGAAACGGTCGGCGACGTACTCCGGGCACCCAACAAGACAGAAGCTCGCGGCTCTCAGACTCGACGTATCGTTCTGCGGGAAGCGGAATCCCCGGCCCCTGCAACCACCCTCGCGGTCGTAGCCGGCGGTGCCGCGGGCAGTGATGGTCAGCGCGACCTGACCGGTGTCGATGTCGGCGCAGGTCCGGCCCGGATAGCCAAGCACGACTTCGAATTCGAAGTCCCAATTCGAACCGCCGCCGGCGACACGGGCGAGAAATCGCAGGCCTGAGCCGGGTTCGGCGTCCGGCGCGGCCGCGATGCTGAGGCTGGGCGTTGTCGCGGAGTCCCCGGCAGCAATGTTGCCATAGTCCGCGGTCGAATCCAGCACCGAGCCCCGCCCGCCCGTGATCTGCAGCACCACGCTCGCGTCGTCGGCATCGCCGCTGCCCGTGTTGGCAACGGTGAGAACCAGGTTCGCGGTCTCTCCCGGTTCGAGGATGCCGTTGGGATTGGACTGGTTTGCGTCGTCTATCCGGCTGCGGCGGTACGTCACGTACGGTTCCGGCACGCCGGCCTTGACGACTACGTCCCTGGTCCCGGCCAGCTGGTTGTGACCGGTGGCGGTCAGCTTCAGTGTGCCGACCGTGACCGGGTGGATTGCCAGCGAGACCTGGCCCGAGCCATCGGTCTGTCCGGTGGCGAATACCTCGCCGCCTTTCCAGGCGCACACGCGCGCGCCCGCGAATCCCGGCGTCACTGTGACCGAGAGATTCTGCCCGCCGGTTGATATCGTGTCGGCAGCCGAGACCGCAAGCTGGCCCGGCGCTTCAGTCCAGATGTCGATGGCCGGGTCGCCGAGCAGGTTGAACTCGGTCATACACCAGCGCCAGAGGGAGTTGTTCTGGGCCGGGCCCGCGTACTCCTCGCGCGACCGGCTGTGGGCCGTGCCGATGACGTACTCCTGCGAATGGAAAAGGTGGTCGTAGAACCGGATGCAGAGCTTTTCCGACGGGCCCATCGAAGGCGGCGTGCCCCAGCCGTAGCGCGAGTTCATCATCACGGCGATGCAGCCCGCCGAGTCACAGTTGAGCGCGATTTCGGCGAGGCAGTCCTCGGCTTCGAAGTTGCCCGGCGTGCAGGCCAGAGAAGTCATGATGCTGTAGCGCCGGCGATTGCGCTGCTGCGAGGCGCTGCTGCTCAGGTAGATGGGCGTGCCATTCTCGTCATAGACACCGCCCTCGTTGCCGTGGCCGGCCGGGTCGAACAAAGCGAAACCGTTATCGAACGAATCCCGCACGACGCCGGCGCCGGGCGGGTTCTCCAGCTTGACGTCGGTCCAGCCGGACGGGGTGAGGTTGGCGATGGAGTCGTTCACGAACTTGCCGTGGTAGCCGATGTTGTACCAGAGCCAGCCGGAAGGCAGCAAGTTCCGCTTGATGTAGTCGGTGGCCGGGTTCCCCTCATAAGTCTTCACCTTGGCGATGAAGTTCCGGACCTGGGAGGCGCGGTCGACCGGGGCCCGGCCGGTTATGACATCGGCATAGAAGTCGACCGAGTCGGACATCTCGCCGAACAGGTCATTGTCGTTTGAGTCCCACGAATAGTCGAGGTCGCCGAAGTAGAGGTCGGTCGGGATGTCGCCGGTTTCATCACCGACGCTGACGCGGATGCGGCGCGACGGCACTTGCGCGTTGTCTCCGGCCAGCAGCACGTACGACAGACCGCGGTGCTCGAAGAAGTTACGGATGCAATTGCGGGTCTTTTCTTGCAGGTCCCGGCCTTCGTAGTTGCGGCCGATCCACTCCTTGGTGCGGATCTCTGCCCGCAGGCCGCGGCTGCTCCGGTAGTCGGCAAACGGCACGAACTCGGGAGCGAGGGCGTCGTTCGTGATGATGAGGTAGTTGATCTCCGGCAGACCGGCCTTGGCCGCCAGCGGCGAGAACCGCTCCAGGTCTTCGGGGTTCTGCACCAGCGAGCGCAACCCGGCAAGGGCCCGGTCGTGCTGCGACGGCGTCAGGGTCGTTCTGTCCGCACCTTCCACATAGTCCACCTTCACCATTAGCTGCGTGTGCAGCGAGAGCAATCCCGACCGGGGCCGCAACGAGAACGGCGACACCCGGACCGCGACCACCCGGAACCCGGCGGCGGAGCCGGAGTGATACCCAAGCAGGATGCCGGCCGGGAAGGGTGTGTTGGAAGCATAGACTTGCGCGTCCGGAGGAACCCAGGCCGCGGCCTGCTTCGAAAGGGGATAGGGAGGCTGGGCCGGCACGACGTTGTAGACGCCCAGTTCGGTCACGGCCAGCGGCGTGACGGAAACGCCGGTCACCTGCGCGTTCGCGGGAATGGCGAGCGTAACCGCTACCTCGGGCAGCGACGGCTTGCCCGGGTCGGGCGACAGGGCTCCCTGGGGGAGTTCGACCACATCGAACCCGTTGAGCGACGAGAACCGGACAGCGCCCGGGCTCGTGTTCAGCGTATGAATCACGGTTTCGGCAAGCAAAAGGGCCGGCACAAAGGCGAATAGAATCAGAGCTCTCTTCAAGAATCCTCCGAAGTCAGTTGTTTCCAGGTCAATTGTAGATTGTATATATCCCGGCCAACGAGCGCAAGAAGAAAACCGGCTCACCGACTCGTGCACGCTACGCTCAGCGCTCCGCCACGCGTCCCGGTCGGATTCTCACGGAGACAGGCTGCAGGCCCGGAAAGCGGCCGGGGAGAACGGTCCCGGGCCCGGAGCTAGCGTGCCTGCGGCGACCGGTGAGCGTTGGTCAGCCGCCCCAACCTATGCCAGTAGCGGTGGCAGGAGTAGAAGAGCGCGGACGCGCTCATGTTAAGATGGCCGTAGATGTAGGTGAGGGGGTTGAGGCCGTGGACCCCAAGAGCAGGGGCGTGTCCGGGCCTGGTCAGCGGGCTGAATTCGGCGACCAGGGTCTCATATGCGGCCGCTGTCGCATCCACCACCCGGGTCCAGTCCATCTGTGCAACGCGATCCGTTGCCTGGCGGCAAAGCCGGTCATACCGGGCCTGGGGCAAGCTGCAGACCCGCTCGACACAGCGGGCGAACTCGGCAGGCGGCGTCTCTCTGGGCAGTCTTCGGCCCACAGCGTCGTCAACCAGTTCGTCAACTGTCTCGTTGGCGAGACCGATAACCGGCGTTCCCGAGGCAAGCGCCTCGATTACGGTCAGGGACTGGACTTCCAGCCGGGAGGCCGAGACGAAGGCGTGGGTATCAGCCAGGCACGCCGGTATCGCAGACTGGTCCAGCTGGCCGAGGAACTCGACGTTGTTCAGACCGTGCTCGGAGGCGAAGCGGCGCAGTCTTCTCTCGTAGCCCGGGACAAGCGTCTTGCCGACCAACCGCAAGCGGTAGTCCGGCGGCAGGTGCGCAAGCATCTCCAGCAGGTACATCTGGTTCTTGCGTTCGGAGAGGAAGCCGATGAAGCAGAGATTGCGTGCCCTGCCGTCCATGTCGGCAAAGCGGCCGGTGCGGAAACGCGCCAGGTCGCGGCCGTTCGAGATAGGGAAGACCCGGGCCCGGAGCGGGTACTCGCGCAGCGCCCGGATTACCGAGTCGTTGATGGCTACGATGCCGTCGCAGTCAGCGAGGAAGCGGCTGATGTAGGAGTGAACTACGGGCTGCACCAGCCGGCGGGCTCGGAACCCCGGCAGCTCACAGGCGCCGAACTCGAGGATCCGGTTGGGAAGACCGTGAAGGGTTATGACAAACGGGATCGAGTGGCCAAGCGCGTAGTACTGGGCTATCGCCCCTAGCATTATCGGGTCGTGGCTGTGGACTATTTCCGGTCGGAACTCGTCCAGCCAGGCGATGGTCCTGTTGCAGGTGGAGCGGTCGAGCGACGGGTAGTAGACCTGGTCGGGCCCGGCGCTGGCCACGGTCAGTACCTTCACGCCGCGGCTATTCGTCGCCAGCGCGGTTCTCTCACCCGGGCAGAGCAGGAGGACCTCGCAACGCTCGGCCAGATGCCGCGTCAGTTCGTGCGCCACAATACCTCCGCCTCCGCCGGAGTTCTCCGGGAAAATCGAAGCAACTGCGACGCGCCTACCGCAACTGCGCAAGGCGCTATCTTCCATCTGGTGGTGTCGTCACCAGGGAGTGTTCCCGGCTTTCGTTCCGTGCGGCCAGTACTGCAGCGACACACCGAAGCCGAACTCGGGGCCGCGGTATTCGTCGACATTGTCGAATCGGCTCAGGTGCAGTTCCGGCACTACGCGGAGCTTGTCGCCCACCGACGCGCCGACGAAGATCTCGGTCTCAAGCCACTGGGCAGTGGCGGAGACACACAGCAGGCTGCGTATGGCCGGTAGTACGAACTTGAGTTTCACGCAACCTCCTATTATTGCATGACCTAGCTGCGCCAATCTTGCCGCAAGCCGGGCCGCTTGTCAAGCCCATCCGGCTGGCCACTTCTCAGCCTCGCGCCATGGTGTCGACGCCTTCCGGGCACAAGTGCCGGGCAGTGCCGCTGACCGCCTGCGGTCAGCAGGATACTGGCAGCCATAGCGCTCTGCACAAGTGCGCATCTCATTTTTCCGGTCCTCACGGCTATTCAGGCCGGCCAGTGGACGCCATGCCCGGCGTTCGCCCTGTCCTCGCGTTCGATGTGGCTGAGGTCGATTGTCGGCATGCACGGCTTCTCTCCCCGCCGGAGATGTTACGGTCTGCGTCTGGAACGGTCGTCATCGTTTCCGCCACCCCCGGCATTTCGGGCCTCCCGCTCCCGTCCGTCAACCGCGCGGTCGGTCGTTCCGCGCCGCGATCTTCTTCGAAACAGTCCAGATTCGTTCTCCTTCCCACTTCTTCCCAGGCGAGCCTACGTCACTGCCAGTTGTATCAGGTGGCTGGCGCGTGACACGCAGCGCCTGCCTTGGTCCGGTCGGGGCGAATCGCGCCGGGACGGCTGCGAGGTTCCCAGAGATGGCAATCTACCGACCTGCAGCACAACCATGGTCTGCATGGTACGCCGGCTTCGTGGTTCGAGTTCACAACAGGTCGTCTGCCCTCAGGCCCATGGCTGCTACTTCCCGGCCCGTCCGGTGTGCGCGCGGTCGTGCTGGTACATCGGCCACTGGCCGCCGCCGCCCGTGCTCGAAACGGAGAATGCGGAGACGCCCCGGTTATGGCGCGAGACTAGCAGGGCGTTGTTCGGGCCAAGGCAGGGGTCGCTCTCGGCTCCTCCTTCTTCCGAGTACTCCCAGAGCTTCCTGCCTTCCGGACTGAACGCCACGATGTGATACTCTTGTTCAGTCCACCAGCCGCCCGTGTTTCCGGCAAAGTACACGTTGCCGTCTGCCCCGATGACGCACGAACCGGCGGGTGCGGGGTAGTTGTGGCGCTGCCAGTGGAGGGTGCCGTCTTGATTCAGGCAAAAGAGCGTATCCAGTCCGTCACCGAGGTATATCATCCCGGATCCATCAATCACCGGCGGATTGTCAAGGCTGATGCTCACCGGGCTCACCCACCTCTCCGTTCCGTCCGGGTTGAGCGCTACGACCGGCCCGCTGAAGCAATGCATGTAGATGACCCCGTCTTCGCCGATCGCCATCGGGCCGGATTCTCTGACACCTGGGACCGAGTAGCGCCAGCGCACCGATCCATCCGGGCCGATCGCCAGGCAACCTACGACCGTTGTCACGTAGATAGTACCGTCGGCTCCCAGCACGGGAGGCTCGCGCAATTCACTTCCCGTCGGGCAACGCCACCGGATGCCACCATCCGGATTGACCGCGACCATCGAACTGCACCCCGGCACGTACACCGTGCCGTCACCTCCCAGCGCCGGAGCGAGATCCTGAAACCGCCACGGCTGGCCAGTGTCGACGACACACTCCCATACCTTCTGGCCGCTCAACGGGTCGAGCGCTGCCAGTCGAACGAGCTCCTCGTACTTGACCTCGTAGATGCGACTGCTCGAGGCGATCGCCAGCGCGCCACTATTGCCGCTCCCCGGAATGCTGCACTTGATTGCGCCGGTCGAGTCCAACCCCCAGATGCCGTCACCCGTGGAGACGTATATCATGCCGTCCGGCGCTACAGCAGGCGTGTGCATGTTTCTGGACCCTATCTCCGTCTGCCAGCGAAGGTGGGCCCGCCCCGGATCGAACAGAGCGCACCCAGAAAGCAGGACACCGGCTATGGCGAGCGGTACGATTGCGGCATTCCTCATCCGACCTCCACTCTCCTTGGCCTGATCAGCGGCGAGCTGGCGAGCCACTGCGTCGGGTTCCACTCGAGCGGCCCTTCGGCCTTCGACGGCCGTGTCCGGGAGCACCCGACCTTGCCCGGGCATCTGTCCAGGCCTGCCGGCTCCGCCCGGCCGCTCCGCTCCTCTCTGTCGTTTCGCGTTCCCTCGCACCCGGTTCCCGTTTCCTGTTTCATCATTGCTCCTTCATCTCCTCGTACTTCTCTTCTGTAACCGGACTCTCCATTCCGACATCTCATCCGTCTCTTCTCCCCGCATCCGGAGCCGCACCACCCGCTGCATCGCGTCCCTGGTGTCCAACTTCTTCATGGTTCTGTTCCTACCGTCTCAGCCTGTGGTACGCATATCCAATTGCGGTCAGGCCTACGTCCAGGAACCAGAAGACCAGGGCCGCAGTCCGCAAGCCGGGAGCCGGCCGCAGGGCCCGGTTCGGTCCGCTCTCGCCCGCGGCCTCGATGGTCCTGCCCTTCCAGGTCGCGTGCCCGGTGGAGAGCATGACGACCGAGCGCACGGCAACAAACAGTGCGAGGCTGACCGTCGCCGGGTAGAGGAAGGCGAGGTAGGACGGCACGCCGAAGCGCCGGCCGGACAGCAGCAAGAAGCAGAGCGGCACCGCGATGCCGGCCAGTGCCAGGGGCAGCTGGGAAGGCGCGAGCGCGATACCGAGCCCGGCGAGCACGAGCACTGCAGGCGGCAGGAAGAACAGCAGCACGATCCCGGCCCACGCCAGGGCAAAAGGCGCCAGCGCGCGGTCGAACGCGGCGAATACGCCCTTGGTGAATCCTTCGACGACGCCGGCCCAGTTCTTGTACATCCGGCAGGTTACGAATCGGTGGGCGTCGCAGAAGCACCAGTTCAGGCCGTGCGCCACCACCCGGGCCGCGAAGGCGCGGTCGTCGAGTACCTCGCCCCGAACCGAGGCGTACCCGCCTATCCAGTCATAGGCCTGCCGGCGGAAGAGCATGAACTGCCCGTTGGCGGCGGATATCGGGAGGTGCAGCCGGCGGCAGAGTTCGAAAGGAATGGTGCAGAACACGTGGTGGATGCTGTAGAAAGGCACGACCAGGCGTTCGCCCCAGGTGCGTATCTCCTGGCCGACGATTGCGGACACGAATTCGAGCCGGCCGGGCAAAGCTGCGTCCATGGCGGCCCGCAGCGCGCCCGGCGCGTGTACCGTATCGGCGTCGGTGAAGAGGATCCAGTCACCGGACGTCTCCTCGGACAGCTGCTGACACGCCCAGTTCTTGCCTACCCATCCGGGCGGGCGCGGCAGCCCGGAAAGCACGCGGACGCGGGAGTCGCGGCGGGCGAATTGGGCCAGGATCTGCGCGGTCCGGTCGGTCGAATTGTCGTCCAGCACGACGACTTCGAAGTCGGGATAGTCCTGAGCCAGGAGCGACGGGATGAGGCGCGGCAAGTTCTCCTCCTCATTGCGGGCCGGGACGAGGATAGAGACGCGCGGATAGTGCGGTTGAGACGGGTACCTGCCCAGACGCGGCATGGTCAGCAGGTTGCCGAGGCAGACGGCGAGCACATAGAAGGCCAGCGCCAGCGCCACCCACTGGAGCACGGCGAGGTGTGTCATCAACTCCATCATGGCTGACCATATGCACTGATGGTGCCATCAAGTGACATGGCGCAGATGCGAGACTTAGTGGCAGGCCGGGGCAATGAAGCGTCTCTCCTTGGTCACAGGGCGTCACCGGGCGGATACAGATGTCTGTGTCGTCGGAGAGTCCCTCGTCCATCTTCGATCCTCGGCCGCAGCAGCCCCTGCGGGACGATACTCCCGCCGTCCTGTCCTTCCTGATTCTTGTGTCCTTGTGGTTGGACTTCGCGTCCTCGCAGCTTCCCTGACGCCCTGGGTAGTATCGGTCAGGGCAGCTCATCGAGTAGCTCGACCGGTTGCGGTGCGAGTGAAACGGCGGGCAGTATGGGCGGCAACCCGGCAATCTCCGGTCCGAACGACCGGGTAAGATCCGGACAGGGTTCCTCAACGAATTGCGGCCGGGACTGTCCGCAGGATGAAGGACCAGGGACTCCCCGAGACGATTCGGCGGACCGCAATCCAACGTATCCCTGGATCTATCTCGGGGGCTACCCCCCGAGCAGTCCCGGGGGCGGCGGGGGGCAGGCCCTCCAGAAAGAGGCTTCGAGATTGAGGATACGGGAGTTGTGGCGGTTTTGCGCGGACTTGGCCTAAACTGCAGAGATGCAGCACTGCCGCCGACGGGCCGCAAGTGATGGATGCAAGCACGCCGCTTTTCTGGTCGCCACTCGCCAACCTCTCGCTTCTGCCTTCGGTTCCTCCGCCACGCGATCCCCAGATCGCCTGATTTCTTTGCGCCGCACTTCTGCATTCCGATCTCTGAACCGACCGACACCTGGACCTTTGTGTCTTGGTGTCTTTGTGGTGAGAATCCCCTCCGCGCCTGCCTTCCTTGTCTTCTCTCCGTTTTCTGGCAGACTGTGTCGTGGATACCAGGGGGGACACCGAGCTTGTCCAATGGCTCGAATTTCGCATCCGCGAGCTACCACAGATTGGACTCGTGCCAGACAACAGGTACAACTGACTGTGGCGCATCTATGCTACTGGCCAGTCCTGAGACAAGCTCTACCTCTCCGTATGGACTAAGAAGCGCTTCAAGGTGTCTCGGGACTTGCCCCAATCCCGACCACCTAGGGCATTTCGGACTCTAGATCCCAGATCCAAGATCCGCCTTCGGCATCCGGCCATCCAGTTTGACACGCAGCGGCTAGGGTCAGATTGGGCTCAAGGTGGAGACGCCGTGCAGGCGCGAGCCGGGCTAGGCAGGCTGGTCCGGTAGGGGCTGGATGCAGCGGTCCGTGTCGTAGTTGGGGTTGTTGACCCAGCGGTCGACGCGGTAGGCTTCCATCAGGTCCGGCTTGAACTGGCGGAGGAGGGCGCCGTAGTCTTTGTTCTCCGGGTCGAGCCAGGCATCCCAGTCGTCGCGGGCGATGATGACCGGCATCCGTCCGTTGATGTGCTCGAGCAGTTTGTTGGCCGAGGTCGTGAGGACGACGCCGGTGGCAAGGCTGCGGCCATCGTGCTCCCACATCTCGTGCATGCCCGCGATGGCGAACGGCGACGCGTCTTTCATGCGGATGAACCACGGCTGTTTGAGGTGGTCTGTGGGCTGCCAATCGTAGTATCCGTCCGCGGGCACGAGCATCCGGTTGTGCGCGATGGCGTGGCGGAACGCGGGTTTGGTCGCGGCGGTTTCAGCCCGGGCGTTGACCAGCTTCTTGCCGATGGTCTCGTCTTTGGCCCACGAGGGCACGAGTCCCCAGCGCAGGCGCAGGACGGTACGGCTGCGGCTCGCCCGGTCGAGCGCGACGGCCTCGACCTCGGTCTGGGGGGCGATGTTGTAGCGGCGTTTGAACCCGATGCCCATGGAGACGCCGAAGAGGTCGGAGAGTTTGTCCGGCGGGGAGAAGAGGGCTATGCGTCCGCACACGGCTCAGCGCCCCATGCGGAACCGCAGTCCGGACCGGCCATTCACGCAGCCAGTATAGCGCCGGAACCGCGCGAAGTCATCCGACTCACGCCGGCCGTCTTACACGCCTGCACGTTTCGGATTGAACCGAGCCGTGGTCATGATAGACTCCAGCCTGATAGAGTATGCGTGTAGCAGTATCGCTTTCGATGGTCGCGGATGCTCCACGTCCGCCGTCAATGATGGAGAATGCAGATAGTGACTCGCACGGACCCCGGAATGCCTGACGACATTGCCCTCGCGGCCACCTGGCACCCAAGGGGTGAGACGCAGCGCCTCGCCCGAGCGTGGAGGAGAATCAGCGAGACATTTCGCGCCGTGTCGATAGTCGTGCCTTCGGATGTGCACAGCGCTCAACTCGCCGATCAGGTCGGGGCGGTTCGGCAGCAGATCTCTTCCGCACCGAATTGGAGCAGGGGGCGCTACGAGGCTCTGCGCCTGGCTGTCGCCAGCGGCGCCTCGGCCATCGAGTATGTTGATATGGACCATCTGCTCAGGTGGATAGAGACAAGACCGGACGAGTTGCATAGGGTGACCGAGACGGCGGCTCATACTCCTTTCGTTGTGATCGGTAGATCAGAGCAAGCGTACTCGACGTACCCGCTCGCGATAAGGGAGACCGAGCGACCGATCAACAGCCTCTTCTCTCACATTTTCGGACAGGAGATGGACCTTTGTGCCGCGACGCGCCGCATGAGCCGGGACATTGCCGGCATGTTGCTGCGGGAAAGCAGTAGCGATGCTACCTTCGGCGTTGATACCGAGTGGCCGGCCATCGCGTTCCGGCGCGGAGTCAAACTCGAGTACGTCGAAGTCGATGGTCTGGACTGGGAATCTGCCGATCAGTATCAAGATACCGCGGCTGACGCTGCCCGGCAGTCGCGACTGGCGGCGCTGTACGATCGCGACCCAGAGAAGTGGTCGTTCCGGGTCAGGGCGGCGGAGGGCATGATTCGGGCGGGCCTCACCGCACTCGGGAGATGTCGCTGCGACGAGCCAAATCCGCAATGTCACCCCGACGCAGCGGGCGGCTACTAGCACCAGGCTGCGAGCCAGCTGCCCGTCGGTAGCGTCGTTTTGTAGGTCGGCAGTAGTCCTGAACGCCGTCCCGCAAAGAGAAGGCTGCCGGCAGCGACGCGGGCAGCTCTTTCCCGACGAACACCGATTCTAGTCGGCTCGGACGATCTTGGTCACGGTCCCGGTCCGGCCACCAGTGCGGGGCCGCACTTCGCAGACGAAGTACACGCCCGGCGCGAGGCGCGACACGTCGTTCGCGCCCGGACGTAGGTCGAGGACGCTGCGTCCGGTGATGTCTAGCAGGAAGCTTGACGTCTCACGCTCGACGCCTGAAGCCAAAGGCAAGCGCAGCACGCCGCGGACGATGGTGGTGCCAAGGGGCGCGGGTCCCGTTCCCGACTGCGGCGCGCCTTCGATCCCGACCGGCACGCTGTCGCGGATGACCACAACGCTGCTTGAATAGAGGCCGGCGACGTAGATTCGGTTCTCGGCTGGGTTCCAGACCAGGTCGCTGGGTTCGGCGCCGACAGTGATGGTCGTGTCGATGGCGTTGGTCGCACCGTCGATGACCGTTACCGTCGTACCGCCACCGTTGGCGCAGTAGATCCGGTTGTTGATCGAGTCGTAGCAGAGAGACTGGGGCAGATAGCCGACAGTCAGGGTCGTGTCTGTCTGCTTGGTCGCGCAGTCAATGACCGTGACTTTGCTGTCGGCCCGGTTGGCGCTGTAGATCTTGTTGTCCTGCGGATTGTAGCACAGGCACCAGGGCTCGGCGCCGAGCGCAATCGTCGTCTCCACGGCATTGGTAGCCCCATCGATGACGGTTATGCTGTTGCCGTATTGGTTGGCGCAGTAGACGTCTCTCGAGCCGGTGCTGTAGCAGACCGCGACCGGGCTGCTGCCGACCGCGACGACCGTGTCGACGTGATTCGTCGCGCCGTTGATCACGACCACGTTGTTGCCGTAGGTAGAGGCGTAGATCTTGTTGTGCTCGGGGTTGTAGCAGAGGCTGTTCGGCACGACGCCGGCCGGCACGACCGTGTCCACGGTGTTGGTCGCGCCGTCGATGATCGCCACCGTCGAGGCTGCCATGTTGGCGATGTAGACCTTGTTTTCCGCCGGGTTGACACAGGAAGCGTGCGGGGCGTTGCCGGTGGACAGTTTGGCGATGACCGTATTGGTCACGCCGCTGATGACCGCCACCGAGTCCGAGTACTCGTTGGAGCAATAGACGTTGTCGTTCGCCGGGTTCCAGCAGAGCGCGCGCGGGCCGTAGCCGGGATTGATGTTGGCGACGACGCGGTTGGTCGCCGCGTCGATCACGGCCACGGTGCTCCAGTTCTCGTCCGCGGCGTAGACCTTGTCACGCTGGGCGTTGTAGCAGAGCGCCTGCGGATAGGCCTGGACTACTGCCCTGGCAACCACCGCATTCGACGCGCCGTCGACAACCGCCACCGCTCCCTCGCCGTAGTTGGCGCTGAACACGCGGTTGCACTCCGGGCTGTAGCAGACGGCCTGGGGCATGCTGCCGACGTCCACAGTCGCCACCACGCCATTGGTCGTACCGTCGATTACCGTCAGCGTCGCGGTCGTGCTGTTCGCGCAGTAGACCTTGTTGTTCTTGGAGTTGTAGCAGAGCGCGGCAGCGCCGTTGCCGGCAGCCACCGTGGTGATCCGCTGGTTGGTGGCGCCGTCGATGATGGTGACGTTGGCGCTCGAGAAGTTGGCGCAGTAGACCTTGTTGTCGTTGGGGTTGTAGCCGAGCGCCCAGGGATTGGTCCCCGCGCTCACGGTCGCGATCACCGCGTTCGTTCCGCCGTCGATGACCGTCACGTTGCTACTGCCCTGGTTCGCGGAGTAGAGCTTGTGGTCCTGCGAGTTGTAACAGAGGGCAAACGGCTTGTCGCCCACCGGGACGCTGGCGACGACCGTGTTGCTCGTTCCGCTGATGACCGAGATGGTGTCGCGCCCGAAGTTGGCGCAGTACACCGTGTTGCCGTAAGGGTTGTAGCAGAGTGCGTAGGGCATGTCTTTGACCGCGACCGTGGCCAGCACCGAGTCGGTGGCGCCGTCGATGACGGTCACGTTGTCGCTCGAGGCGTTGGCGCAGTAGACCTTATTGTCGGTTGGGTTGTAGCAGAGCGCAAACGGTTCGTTGCCGACGGCGATCGTGGCGACCGGCTGGTTGGTGGAACCGTTGATGACCGTCACGCTGTCGCTGGTCTGGTTCGCGGCGTAGATCTTGTGGTTCTGCGTGTTGACGCAGAGCGCCTGCACGTCGATTCCGGCGGGGATGCGGGCGATCCGTTGGCTGGTCGAGCAGTCGACTGCGATTACGCACCTTCCGGCTACGCCGCCTACGTAGCAGGCGTCCGACACCGAGTCGTAGACGATCGACTGCGGGTAGACCATGCCTCCGAGCGAATCGGGCAGCCAGATCTCTGTCTCAAGCCACTGGGCAGTGGCGGAGACACACAGCAGGCTGCAGATGGCCAGTAGTACGAACTTGAGTTTCACGCAACCTCCTATTATTGCATGACCTAGCTGCGCCAATCTTGCCGCAAGCCGGGCCGCTTGTCAAGCCCATCCGGCTGGCCGCTTCTCAGCCTCGCGTCATGGTGTCGACGCCTTCCGGGCACTAGTGCCGGGCAGTGCCGCTGACCGCCTGCGGTTGAGGCGTTTGGAGCGCTGTCGGAGCGTTTGGTGGGCAACAATCCTAGCTCGAGTTCCTGTATGTCTCACTCGTCTATGTCACTTGGTTGGGGCTACTGCCCGGCGGTTATGTCAAACTGCAGCGATTCCGTCATACCTAAACCGCAGCGAAAACGTCATAGGGGGTCCTCTTCGGCGGACGCTGTGGCCGAGACCGGTCAATGGCGCGGGTGACGGGAATGGTGCCGGCCTTTTCATGTCGGACGTGGATCGAGCCGTCAAACCACTCCTGCACGCTGACTTGGGATCCGGCGATAGGGAAACTGCGAGTATTGGGCTTGAGCTGGTAGATGATTCCGCGATAGCTGATGGTGTTGTCGTTTTGGACCTCGCGGGTGGACTTGGCGCAGAGGACGGTGCGCAGGTCTTGTCCCTCGGGAATCGATCGGAAGGCCTGTTTGGGATCTCGTGGTTTGACTCCGAAGCGTTTGGCGTACTTGGGTATGAATACCCGATTGAGGTAGTCGGTGGCTTTTTCGGGGTCGGTGATGTGGTGATGGTCGAGTTCTGCGACCAGCCGGTCTTGTAACGAGCCGTTGATCCGCTCGCCCCGGCCGCGGGCCTGCGGGGTGTGGGCAAAGAGAAGCTGAATGGCGAGTGATTTCATGGCGATCTCGAAATGGGTGGGTTTATCGTCTCGCTGGAAT
>VGIR01000019.1 GCA_016867815.1 candidate division WOR-3 bacterium
GAAGCGCTGGCGCCCTGGCGAGATGCGCTGGCGCTGGTGTGTAGCTGGGCTGCTACATGCCGAGCAGCACTTCCGGTGCGTAGATGGCTACCGGCACATCCCCGCATTGCTGAGTGCACTGGAACGGTCCGCGTCACCGAAAGAAATTGACGCAACAGAGAGAGTTGCCTAAAGTGATGTGGGAGCCGCTAGGAATTTCAACTAACCGAGGGACATGCTCTCGTAGCAGAGGGCAATGGGGTTCGCTCCAACAGTCACAGTCGTGACAACCGAGTCAGAGTTGCCTGCGATAACGGTCACACTCCCGCTGCCATAGTTGGCGACGTACACCTGGTTCTCAGCCGGGTTGTAGCAGATGGCACGGGGGTTGCTCCCCACGGCAACAGTGGCGACCACCGAATCCACTACGCCTGCGATGACAGTCACGCTTGTGCTGGAGTCGTTTGCGCAATAGACCTTGTTGTCCTGCGAGTTGTAGCACAGAGCGTTCGGGAAGATGCCGGTGGGTACAGTCGCAATGACTGAATTGGCAGCGCTGCCTATCACGGTCACGCACTCATTGTTCTCGTTCGCGCAGTAGACCTTGTTCTCACGCGGGTTGACGCAGAGGGCCCTGGCAGGTCCGCAGATCGGGATACGGGCGACTCTCTGACCAGAGGAACCGTCTAGCACTATCACGCAGTCGCCCGCGTCGCCGGCAACGTAGACTGCATTGTGGACCGAATCGTACACTAGGCTCTGCGGTTGAAGCAGCCCACCGAACGAGTCCGGCAGATAGATGGTCTCCTCCAGCCACTGGCCGCTGACGGCCGACAAGCAGCAGCAAATGGCTAACAGCACGGCCACGGGTCGTACCGCCCGGATATGTGAGGCGATGGTTCGGACAGAAAGACGGAGAACACAGTCAAGTGACATTCTGCACCCCCGGACGTAACTGACCCCACGCAGTCTGGCGCCGTCAGGAACCGTGGACGGATTCCGCCTACTCCGCCACACTCGGCGTCGCTACGTAAGCGTATCCCTGCAGCGGTCAAGAGTCAAGTAGCCGCGCAAGCAGCCCTGAATCCGACACAGGACATCACCACCAAGGCACCAAGACACAAAGAGGGTGAGGACGGAAGTCAGCTCTGTCTGCCTGGTGTTCTTGGTGTCTTTGTGGTTCAACATCGGGTTTGGGGAGCAGTCTCTCTCGTTCCACCGCGCCGCGACTCGTTGTGTCTTCTTCCGCATTTTGCGTGCCGCCGAATCACCGGCGCAGAGCCCTCAGGGCCGGGGTGGTTTGTCGGAGACGACGACCGGCTCGGGTGGCGCAGCATGTTCATGTTTGCCCGCCAAGGCTGCCGACTTTCTGCGGATGTAGTCTATCTGTTCCTGGGGCGTCATGCCGTTCATTTCCTTACTCATGCGGTCCCTGGCCGCCCGCATGAAGCCGACAGCGTCAAATGACCTATTCTTCTTCGTAGTACACCTCCAGCGGAGACCTGATTTCGAGTCCCGGGTATCCGAGCTTGAGATTCACCGCGTTGTAGGCTCGAATCCGGCTGAGCTTCACTATGTGCCTGAAGTTCCAGCTCACCACCACGTCGACGCGGCTGACTGTGGCCACGGCAATATGCAGGGCGTCAGCTCTGCTGCTTTCCAGGACGGCACCCTCGCGGATGTAGGCATCAGCCAAGGCGACCGCCTCATCATTGATCTCCACTCGCTCGGCCTCCGCAAGCCCTGGACGAGTGAGAAACTGGCGAACTCTCGGAGGCGCTGTTTCCAGTTCGGCCAGAGTAATATCGGAGATCACCGCGCGCAACCGCCCTCTGTCAAAGTCGTCCACCAGCCGCTGGGAGTATACGCCGAACTCCTCGTCCAAGCATCCACCAATCACCGACGTGTCAACGTAGACCCGCAGAATCATCCTCAGACTATAGAACACTGCCCCAGACTGTCAACAGAGGCAACGAGAGGCGCGGTCAGCTGATCGGTTGATTGACACGCCCGAGGCGCGGGCTACAATTCCCAACCGTCAATGAAGCGGCCTTCTCCTCGCATCGGGCTGATTGTCATGCTGGCGGCGTTGGTCTCGCCGACCCTGCTACGACCCGCGTATGCCGACCTTGACCCCGGGCACCGGAAGCTGCGCAGTCCAGTTTCTCATCGTCGGCCCGCTGGGCGGCCTCTTCGCTGTCGGGCTCTTCTGGAAACGAGTCATCGCTTTTGTGAAGCGCCTGTTCACGTCCAAGACCCGACATTGAGAGGAAACCGCCAAGGCCGGGCATGGAAGGAAGAGGAGCGTGTAGCCGCCGATGAACGCAGATGAACGCAGAAACGGCTCCGAACCTGTGACATCTATCGGCGTTGATCGGCGTGTATCGGCGGTTGAAATCCGACCCGGCTGATAATGCGAACTGACGAGTCGCTACCGAGTTCATTCCGCGACCCGAGCGGTTTTCTGTTCCATCGCGGCGGTCGGCTCTATCGTCAGGTGAACGCCAGCTATCGCGCCGACTACAAGCTGCTCATGGAGTCAGGTCTCTACCAGGACCTGACCACTCAAGGTCTGCTCGTACCACACGTCGAGACGTCTGAACCACACATGTCCGGCGGAGGCAGCCTTGTAATCGAGCCCGAGGTAATCCCCTTCATATCCTACGCCTACGAATGGTGTTTCAGCCAGTTGCAGGACGCGGCACTGGCGACCCTCGCCGTGCAGAAGCAGGCGGTCGAACGCGGCATGTCGCTCAAGGATGCGAGCGCCTACAACATCCAGTTTCGCGGCTGCCGACCGGTCATGATTGACACGCTCTCGTTCGAGCGCTACTGCGAAGGCGAGCCGTGGGTCGCCTACCGCCAGTTCTGCCAGCACTTCCTCGCGCCCCTCGCGCTGATGAGCCACGCCGATGTCCGTCTCGGCCAGTTGCTGCGCGTGAACATCGATGGCATCCCGCTCGACCTCGCCAGCCACCTGCTGCCGTCGAAGACGCGCCTGAATCTCGGCCTCGGAACTCACATCCACCTCCATGCCCAGACCCAACGCAAGTACGCCGACAAGCAGGCCAAACCCGACGGCCGCAAGATGAGTCGCATGGCGTACCTCGGGCTCATCGACAACCTGGAGTCCACGACGAGAAAACTCTCCTGGAAGCCTGAGGGCACGGAGTGGGCTGACTACTACGCGGCCACGAACTACACCGCCGACTCGCTTGAGCACAAGACTCGACTGGTCGGCGAATACCTGCAGAAGGCGCAGCCGAAGACCGTCTGGGACCTGGGAGCGAACACCGGCCGGTTCAGCCGGATCGCCGCCGAGCGCGGTATTCCCACGATCGCCTTTGATATCGACCCGGCCGCGGTCGAACTCAACTACCTCGACTGCCGCAAGCGTGACGAAAAGAGCATGCTGCCCCTGTTCTCCGACGTGACCAATCCCAGCCCGGCGATCGGCTGGCAGAATCGCGAGCGCCAGTCCCTGATCGAACGTGGTCCCTGCGACACTGCGATGGCCCTTGCGCTGATTCACCATCTGGCTATCGGCAACAACCTGCCCCTCGACCGCATCGTTGACTTCACGGCCGGTATCTGCCGGACTCTGATCATCGAGTTTGTGCCCAAGACCGACTCGCAAGTGCAGCGGCTGCTCGCCACCCGCGAGGACATCTTCCCGAACTACACCAGAGAAGCCTTCGAGCGAGCATTCTCGGCCCGCTTCGCCCTCCTCGCCTCGTCCCCGGTCAGGGATTCCGAGCGCAACATCTATCTGATGGAACTCCGCCAACCCAGACAATGACCGAGGATCCAGCCCGCCGCCCGCGTTCGGCTGAGAAGCGACCCATCCCGATTCACCACTTCCTGTTCGCCCTCGCCCCGACGCTGTTTCTCTATGCCTACAGTGCCTCGAGAATTCCGATAACTCCATCCGAACTCGTGCTTCCGCTCATCGCGTCATTCACGGTAGCGCTCGTTCTCTGGCTGTTCCTGTGGCGGGTACTCGGCAACAGCCGCCGGGCGGCGCTTGTTGTCTCTCTCTTTCTGGCCTTGTTCTTCACCTACGGTCGTGTGCTCGGCGCGGTCGGTACTTCTGCTCCACCAGAACTCCTGCCCGGCATTGCAGGCGGCGTTCTGCTGCTGGGCGTCATCTTTCTCGGCGTGCCGCGTCTGGAGTTCGCCAGGCTGACACTCCTCCTGAATGCCGTCTCGCTGGTGCTGGTTGCCGTCAACCTCGTCACCGGGGTCCCGACTCTCCTGCGCAGCCGTGCTGCATCGCTGAATGCGACGCGTGCCACGACGACGCAGGCCGCGAACCTGCCCGACATCTACTACATTATCCTCGATGGCTACGCTCGCGCCGACATCCTCGCCTCGGTCTATGGCTACGACAACTCCGGGTTCATATCGTGGCTTGAACAGAGAGGCTTCCGCGTCGGGACCCGCAGCCGGTCGAACTATGCACGGACCCACCTCTCGTTGGCGTCCTCCCTGAACATGACGTATCTCGACGCGGTGGCGGCCAAGCTCGGGCCGGAGACAGACAGCCACGCACCTCTGGTCCGTATGATCGGAGAGAGCCGGGTGGTTAGAGAACTCCGGAAGCGCGGATACACGATCGCTTCGTTCGCTTCCGGCTGCACCGGCACCGACATCAGGGACGCCGACATCCATTTTGCACCACGCTGGGCCCTGAGCGAGTTTCAGAGAATCCTCATCAACACCACCGCCCTGCCGCTCATCCTCAACCCCCTTCTGAAGAGGTCGCAGAGCGATCTGCACCGCGAGCGTGTGTTGTACGCCTTTGAGCACCTGCCGGATGCCGCGCGACTGAAGCACCCGGTGTTCGTCTTCTGCCACATACTGAGCCCGCACCCGCCGTTTGTCTTCGGCGCGCAGGGCGAGAAGACGGAGCCGCAGAGCTACTTCACGATGACCGAGGGCGGCACCTATCAGACCGCGGACGTTGACAGGCTCCGGCACGACTATGTCGAGAAGTACCGCGCGCAGGTTCAGTTCATCAACGGCAAGGCAAAGACCGCGATCGAGCGGATCCTTGCGTCATCGCCGCAGCCGCCGGTCATCATCCTCCAGGCCGACCACGGCCCGAGCTCGGTGCTCACCTGGAACGACCCCGAACCCGCTGAGCTGTCTGAACAGCTGGCAATTCTCAACGCCTACCACATTCCGAAGATGACCGGGTCTCCGAGCTATTCGCCCTCGCCGGTGAACTGCTTCCGCCTCCTCTTCGACCAGCTCTTCGGGTCCGACCTGGGTCTGCTGCCTGACAAGAGCTGGTTCTCAACCAGCGCCAGGATGTGGCGGTTCTACGACGCCGCCCGCCTGACCGAACAAGCGAAGGGCGGGACGGTGTTGAGGGTCTCGGTTGTGGCCTTCCGCGAGGAACTCCAGCTGGAAGAGCCGGCTGCCTACTGCCGCAGGCTGGTCGCGATGGCGTACCCGAATGAGACGGTCACTATTGAGCGCTTCTACGTCCAGGGACTGCGCGTGCCCGTGGAATCCGCTGACGAAGCCTACCGACGCTACCTGGGCGACGTCGCCAGGAAGGAGATTCTGGACCTCGGCACGCACTACGAATCCTACTGCGGTCCGGGACCGGACCGTGTCGAGGTCGCCGCTCTCTTCTTTTCCGACAGCACACCGCAGACCGCGAACCGCAGCGAGGGCAAAACCCGAAGCCGGAAGTCCGAATGACGATTGAATGCGGGCAAAGCTCGAAGTCCGAGTTGACCGATTTCGCTCATTCGAGCTTCTCCCCGGCTCGGGTTTCGCGCTTGGCCTAGGCGGTCACTGTCCGACAGTGCGCCTGGCCTGGGGTCCGACCGTCCACCTTTTTCCGCTGTCCGCTTCCGGCAGTTCTGACTTCTGCATTCTGGTATCTGACTTCTGACTTGGCCTCAGCGGCCACTGTCGGACAGCGCGTTCGTTCCCGGCAAAACGGCTCCGGGCCCGCGCGGGTCTTCGCCGCACGAGCCCGGTGGCCTTTGTCGAACGAACTAGAACAGCTTGTTCTTCTTGATGTAGACCCAGAGCAGCTTCATCATCTCGCCGATCTTGACGGTTGCCTTGGAACCGAACACCGGCTTCATGTCATCGGTCACCTTGATGGAGCGCTTCATCAGCGGGCCTTCACCGGACATCAGCTTGTTCTTCTTGATGTAGGCCCAGAGCTTCTTGTTCAGGTCACTGACTTTGATGACCTTGCCCGGGCCGAACACCGGCTGCATCTCATCGGTCATTTTCACGGTCCTCTTCATGAGGGCCTGTCCTCTCGGCATATACGAGTCCTTTCTGCCCTTTCGGGGCAATTCTGGATTCCATCGGACCCCTGATGGCCGCCTTTGGTCGGCCACTTATGCCTGATTCTCGGCCTAGCTTCCCCTCTGTCAAGCTTTATTTACAGGCGGTTAGAGGGAGAATGTCGCCTCCGATGAGACGAAAACGGAAGGCAGAGGCCAGAATGCAGAATGCTGGAGTCCATACCAGTCCCTGTTTGTCCATAGTTGCGTGACTGTTGGCAGGGAATAGCAGGGATGGTATGATTGTATGTGTCTGAGATAGGCGAAGGGTGCCGAGGTCGAACCCGAAGTGCGGGTAACACTGAGGCCCGGTTCAACGTCCAGGCAGCAGGAGCGCAAGTGAGATTCCTGAACGGGTGGCAGGAACAATCCACCCGAAAGAGGTGACTATGAAGAACTCGAAGACGACGCTGCTGGTGCTGGCGCTGGCGGCAATGGTCCTGACGGCTGGGGCCGGCGACAATGCCGATTCAGACGGGTCCAGGTCGGATAGAGAGGACAAGACCACGGTAGTCCCGACCCAGCCGGCCACGGAAGTTGAGAGGCCGGACCAAGCGTCCCAGTCGCGGCCCAATGAGAACCGCGCTCCCGTTTCTGAAGAGAGAGGCTCACAGTCCACTGGAAACGGGTCCGACGGTGCCAGGTCGCCACGGACCGAGCGTGATGCGGCCCAGGCCCCGGAATCCAGACCGCAGGTGAACCAGACGCCGGACCGGTACGAACAGCAGGACCGGCGCTACACCGAACCGGCCCGGATCCAGACAAGGTGGAGCGATGGCACCTCCGGCGCCGGGACGGAAGTCAACGTCCTGCGCAGCGGTGGCGAGCCCAACCGTGGGCGTGGTGGCGGTGGCTACCGCGGCGGACACGGGCCCGGCCCGTTCGACCGTCGCCCCACGTACTATCACGGCGGACGCCACCGGCACGGCCCGCACGACCATTGGCGGTACCGGCACTACTATGATTCGTGGCGATTCCTTTTCTACTTGGGCCCGGTCATCTACTACCCCCCGATCCACTATCCTCATGTCATCCGGGTTCCGCGTGCGCGGGTCGGAGTCTACGTGCGCTACACCGGTGACGACGCCGTCGGTTCGGCGTTTGCCAACTCGGTCCGCGAGCAGCTTCGCGACCAGGGGCTGCGCGTTGTCTACTCACAGGACAATGCCCGGCTTGAACTCTACATCATCTCGATGGAACGCGACCCTGACGACCCGGGCTACAACTCGGCGATATCGGTTTCCTACGTCTGGTATCCCGGCCACCGGTTCATCACCGCCCAGATGGTCGATGCCGGCATCAACGAGGTCGATGACCTCGCCGCTTCGGTCGCGGCCTACGCCGACGACCTCGTCGACGAATACCGCTAGCTGTCTCGGAACCCCAACCGCAGTGGCGGCCGGAGCAATCCGGCCGCCCGCTCTTTGGCCCCGGACCTGCATCCTGTTGAGTGACAATCGGGCGGCACATCAATAGGATTCGATGCAGAAAAGAGGTAACGATGAATGCTGCAAACCGAGAAGTGCTGGTTGCCTGCGCAACCTGGGCCGCTGGCCTGGTGCCGCTGTTCAGCGGCCGACCATAGTCGCGACGGCTAGCCGCAACCTGCTGGCTCTGACCGGAGGCGGCGGATGTATAGCAGATTGACGACACAGGCAGCCGCGAAGAGCACAAACGTTGCCCAGAAGCCCGCTAGCATCTCCAGATCGCCGCGGGTCCGTATCGAGAGATCGAACCAGAGCGCAAGGGGCAGCAGCAGGCAGTGGCCGCTGTATGTCGCGCGGATGATCGCTCCGCGCCGTCCTTTGACCCGGGCCAGTCCGATTCCTGCCAAGGTTGCGACTAGGAAGACGATGGCCACGAAGTCAGGCCTGGCCGGCTCGCCCTGCCAGGTCTTCTTGCCACCGGTGGAGTCCGGCTGGGCAGGGATTTCCTTGCCAAACGCCACCTCGTAGCCATTGGCCTGAACGACCACCTGCTTGTCGCAGGAGATCCGAGCGAACGGTAGCAGGAAGCAGAGCAGGACGAGCGCAAACAACCCGAGTGATATCGGCCGACTCGCATCCTTCATATCAGTCCTCCTCTCAATCTCACTTCAACTCCCCAATGTGAACGCACCATCCGAGTGCCACCATCGGAGCCAACCGTTGTCGTGAGGATAGACGACGTACACACCCAGTCTATGGCACTCTTGATGCCAGGGAATGACAGGCGGGAACTGCGTAACATAGGCGTCTCGGGGCAAGACTAAGTGTCACCGGACGGCCGCAAATGGTATCTGCTCGGACACACCGTGGCGCCACGTTCGGCAGCGACGATCACGAGCCGCCGGCTATCAACCGTCAGCCCACGGCGGCGCTCTAGTTCAGCTGGGCCGCAGTCTCGGCCCTCACCGCGATATCACCATCTCCACGTTCGAGCCGCTCCAGGAGCTCACTCAAGGTGGAATCCACATATCGCCGCCAGCACGTCACACGCCCTCTCTGAGGCCAGGGCCTTGAGCCGCTCGGAAAACGCCTGCAACGCGCTGTCGAACAACAGGCCCTGCTTTCTCAACTCCTCCAGCTGCCCGATTAGCGGACTTGTGGGCGCAGGATTGGATTCTCCGCTGGGGCCGCTGCAGGAGCCGGCATCTCGGTCAGCTCCTTCTTGACTGCCTCTACATAGCTGACATCCGTACCCCAGTCAGAGTCAAGACGGCTGCTGAGGAGTTCACGACACTCGGTTTCCAGCTGGGTGAACTTCAGACGTGCGGCGGCGTCGGCCGGCGATTGCATGAGGGCGGCGTGCGCGGTCCTGAGCCGGGTGAAAACTTCCATGAGCTGGAACCATGCCTTCTTCGGGTCGCGAGCGCGCTTCTGGCCAAGGTGGGGACTGAAGAGAAGAAGTACCGTCCCCGTGAGCAGCAAAGCTGTCGTGACCCACAACGACAGGCCGAAAACCGCGGTGAGAATCGGCAGGCCCAAGACTATGACGAACGGCCAGGGACTGTTCCGGCGCGACCTTCGGACCTTGGGCTTCGGCGAAGAGCCGCCGTAGGTTTGTTTCATCGCCTCAACACTCCTTCTACGACGATTCGGGTCTCACCCCATGTCAGACCCGACACGTTCCTTCGAGGTCGACAGAATCGCCTGGATCCCGGTGGACGGATGCCGAACCCCGGCTCAGGCATTGTGAGATTATAGGACAAATCGGCGGAATATCAAGAGAGGCCATGCGGCCCCTGCGGCCGCACGGCGGCTTGACACCCAGCGTCGGGATTCTAGACTGTGCGCGGCGTCCGCAAACCCAAGGGGGAACCGTGAACCGATACCTGACCGCGTTGGTGCTCGGCACGCTGCTCGCCGCCGCGTGCGTCGTCTATGATGTCCAGGCCGACCTGCCTGACACGAGTACTTGGCCCGTCGCCAGCGTCACGGCCGTTGACGTCCGGGCCGACAACGGCGCCATAGCCGTCCGCGCCGGCGCCGACACCCTGGTCTCCGCCACCGTAACCAAGAACCGCAAGGGCACTTCCCATGCGGACGCGGAAGCTCACCTGGCCGACATCACGACCGGCGACTCGCTCTCCGGCACGACCCTCTATCTCTGGGGCAAAGTGCCGGCTCCGAACACCCGCAGCTACGACACGGAGTACGCGCTCGCCGCTCCGGCGCCCTGCCTGCTCCGCCTGGAAACCGCCAACGGCGCGGTCAATCTGGACAGCATGGCCGGCGCCGCCGTGGTGGTCGCCGCCAACGGCGCGGTGTCGACCGTCGCTCATTCCGGTAGCATCAGCGTCACAGCCGCGAACGGCGCGATCGACTGCGATATCGCCGGGCTCGAGCCGACCGAGGCCGCGGCCCTGCAATCGTCCAACGGACGCGTGACCCTCTATCTGCCGGTCGACGCCGCCATCACTTTCGACATCACCACCAGCAACGGAGTCGCCACGGTGACGGGATTCAGTAGCGTCAGCTACGTAGTCAACGACGCAAAGCACAAGACCGGCACCATCGGCGCCGGCGGGTCCGCGGTCACGCTCCGCTCCGACAACGGCAACGTGACGATCCAAGCCAGATAGGCGCGGGAAGCCCCACGTCGGCAGGCCGCTGCGCCACTGTCGGCAGAGCGCAGGAGGCCGGGGACCCGGCGCAGCAGGGCCGGGCGTTCTGCACAGCTCGTTCTCGGGGTGCCCGGCCAGGCGTCAACCGGACGCGCGGCGGAATCGGAACCCCGAAGTCATCTCCGTCCGCGCGGTCTACTTGGTCCCGCTCGGAATGGTAATGAACGGCATGGTGTTGCTGCCGAGCATGTAGGTCGGAAGTTTGCCGTCCCAGACCTCGATGGCTTTCAGCGCCACGTAGTCCTTGCCGCCCTGTTGCTGGATGGCCATGACCTGGATGCGGATGGCTTCGGCTTCGCCCTTGGCCTTGGCAATCGCCTGCTCGGCCTCGAACTGAACCTTCTTCAGATTGTTCTCGGCCGCGAGCGCGTTCTGGGTCGCCGTCACTTTCAGCTCGATTGCCTGAGTGAATTCGGGCGAGAAGGTGAAGTCGGTAATTGACACCGCGTCAACCACTATCCCGTGCGTGGAAAGCCGGGCACTCAGCCGTTCCTGCAGCTTGTCCTTTACCAGGGACCGCTCGGTAATGAGATTCTCGGCGTTGTAGTTGGCCGTAGTCGCCTTGACCGCTTCCAGGACCGCCGGCTCGATGATAGTCTTCTCGTATTCGGCGCCAACATCACGGAATAGCGAGGACGCCTTGTCCGGCTGGACCGCGTAGTTGAGCGTAACCTCGGTGCTGACGTTCTGCAGATCCTTGGAGGCCGCGGCCGCCTTCGTGTGATGTGCCTTGACCTGAACGCTCATCTTATAGACGTTCTCAATAAACGGCATGACGTAGTAGATGCCCTGGTTGAGCACTTTGCCGGTCGGCGCGTTCCAGCGCAAGTGGATCCCGCGATGTCCGGTCGGCACCGTCCCGAATCCGCCCAGGATGCTGGCGACGAAGAAGCCGATCACCAACCCGGCGGCGATTCTCCCCAGCGGGAGCTTGAACACCCCGTCCACACCTTCCCTCCTGCCGCCGGCCTTGATCCCTCGCCAGAACCAGAATCCGGTTATGATTATCGTCAACAGCACTATCAGAAATGGCATTTCACATCCTCCTGCTGCCCAAGCAGCGTTTTCGGGTCACTGCGCTGCGCCGTGCACCCTTCTTCATCCGTTCTGCATCCGTCCCTGCCGCTTCGCATCGCGATACTGGCGGCATTCGGACAAGCTTGTGCTGTGCATGAAGTCAGAGCTGTCTTCGTTTGGCTACTGCGCAAGCTGGGCCGAGAACGGCAGGTCCCATACAGCCGCAGTGTATCCAACCTGGCCACAAGGTCAAGCCGTCTGCTGCGCGAGCGAATCGGGCGCTCGCTATCCGGCCAGCCCCTTGAGTACCTGCAGCATGTTCCGCTTGTACTGGCGGAGTGCCGCGCGGCCCTTCTTCGTGGCACGGAGCAGGGTGCGGGGGATGCGGTCTACAAACTCCTTGGTCACATCGACGTAGCCCGCTTCTTCCAACCGGGTCATGTGCGACGAGAGGTTGCCGCCCGTAAGGCCGGTTTGATTCTGCACGAAGAGAAAATCCGCGCTGTCCACCGCAGCCAAGAGCCCGAGTATTGCCAGCCGCGCCGGCTCGTGGATGACCCGATCGATCTCGGCCAGCGGCTGGACGTC
The DNA here is from genome assembly GCA_016867815.1 of candidate division WOR-3 bacterium. Taxonomy (NCBI): domain Bacteria; kingdom Pseudomonadati; phylum Caldifarciminota; species Caldifarciminota bacterium. Next base: position 12,007 of record VGIR01000019.1, read on the forward strand.
CTGGCTCCCGGGTTCAGGAGTTGGCATGAGTCGCCTCCGTTGTCGTTTTCGGATGCCGGCGCAGAAAGATGAAGAAACAGACCAGGCCGGTGACCAGCAGGACGAGCCCAGGCAGCCCGAGCATCAGCAGCAACCCGCGGTGCACGTCATGCACGGCCAGCGAGGCAAACACCGCGGCCACGATGACCCCGGCGTGGACGTAGAACCGCGCGAACCCGGTCTGGCGGCCCATCAAGGCGAGTGTGGCCGCGCCCGCCAGGGCGAACGCACGCAGCAGCCACGGCATCAGCGTCGCGGGCGGACGAACCCCGCGCCGGGCGTAGACCGTCATCACGACGAGCCCGGCGACCAACAACAACAGCATGGTCGCGGTGAGCACGATGGCTGGGCTGGCGGGGCGGGACCGGGCGTAGCCGATACGAGGATAGACGAACCGTTTTCTGAGCCCGCGGGCGATCAACATAACGAATACCGGAGCGAGCCCGGCCCAAGCGGTCATGTTCACTCCGCCCGCGTGGTTGAGCCCGACGTACGATCCCGCGAATAGCAGGCCGAGCCCGAGCGCGAAGTCGACGATGCCATCCTCATTCAGCACCCGGTAGGCACGGCGCTGCAGGTCGACGGCCGGCACCGCGGTGGCGTCCGCTACAATCTTCGCCATACAGACCTCCCTTTCAGTTAGTTCTGCTCTGCACATTACTTTGCGATGCAAAGTAATCTACAATAGCGACCCATGGTCTGCCTGTCAAGCGGAAGATTGAGCCGGGAATCACGGCCCGGACAACTCAGAATTCAGGTACCAGAAGCCAGAACGCAGAGCCCTGCGGGAAGGGGATTGAGAACAGACGCGGTCAGAGACCAAGAGCGGCTGTGTCGCGAGGCATCAGCTTGAAGGACGCGACGTGTAGCGTACGGCATACGGTCTGCTGTCTTCTATCCACCGCCTGCTGCCTGCTGTCTACTTGATGAGCCGGCGTTTCATCAGCGCGATGGCGGTGAAGAAAGCTGCGGCGCCGACCACGAGAATCCACGCGAGGCTGCCGAGAGGCGCCGGGCTGAAATGCCCGAGAATCAGGCCCCGGTTGATGCGGACGACGTGGGTCAGCGGCAGGGCGGCGTAGCTGACAGCCTGCACCGCTTTCGGCAGGGTCGAGAGCGGGAAGAAGGTGCCGCTGAACAGGAACATCGGTGTGATGAAGAGGAAAATCGGGTAGTTGAAGAAGTCAATCGAGGGCACGAGCGCGGTCGCGATCATCCCCAGCGAGGCGAAGAGCACGCCGCAGACGAAACCGAAGACCGGCACCAGGGGGAGCAGCCACCAGGGCCCGAGCCCGAACAGCACGACCACGAGGTAGACCATGAGCGAGTTGATTGCCGCCCGGGTCGCGCCCCAGAATATCTCTCCGGCCACGACCTCCTCGACATTGACCGGCGTGGCGATGATGGCGTCGAAAGTACGCTGGAATATCATCCGGATGAAGGACGAGTAGGTGCACTCGAAGAACGCGGCGTACATCATCGCGACCGAGACGAGCCCCGGCCCGATGAAACGGGCGTACGGCATGCCGTCAATCTCCCGGATGAAGACCCCAAGCCCGTACCCCATGGCCACCAGGTAGAGTATCGGTTCGCCCATCGGCAGCAGGAAGTTGACGAGGAACGACCGTCTGAAGACGATGAAGTTGCGGTGCCAGACCCGCCACAAGCGCAGGCTCAGGGCAGGGAAGAACCGCCGCATGGTCAGTCCCTGAGCTCCCTGCCCGTCAGTCGAATGAAGACGTCTTCGAGCGTTGCGCGCCGCACGCTGTACGACGTGAGTCGCGCCTGCTTGCGGATGCGCCCGAGCGCCTCGGGGCAGTCGGAGGCGAACACCTCGAACTTGTCGCCAAGCTTCTGGAACCGGCACTCGCCCAACGCCGCTTCCAATGCGCCGGACGCGCCGCCCTCGGGAACGACCTCGAGCACCTCCTGCCCGGCGTGCTCGGCTATGAGCGCCGGCGGCGAACCGGTGGCGATGACCCGACCGTTGTCGATTATCAGCAGCCGGTCGCAGATCTGCTCGGCCTCATCCATGTAATGGGTCGTGATGATAATGGTCACGCCCCGCTGCCGCAGCTCGCGCAGCCGCTCCCATATGAGCCTGCGTGCCTGCGGGTCGAGCCCGGTCGTCGGCTCGTCGAGCACCAGCAGCCGCGGCGTGTTGATGAGCCCGCGCGCCAGAATCAGCCTCCGCTTCATGCCGCCGGAGAGTTCGTCTACCCTCTCGGCGGACTTGTCGGACAGGTGGACGAATCCCAGCAACTCCCCCGCCCGCTGCCGGGCGACGCGCCTGGGAATGCCGAAGTACCGGGCATAGACAAGCAGGTTCTCAAAGACCGAGAGATCCGGGTCGTAGTTGTTGTCCTGCGGCACCACGCCGAGCTGGGCCTTGATTTCGCGCGGGTGGCGGGCGACGTCCAGGCCGAAGACATCGAGCCGGCCTCCGGTCCGGGGCGAGTTGCAGGAGAGCATCCGTATGGTCGTGGTTTTGCCGGCGCCATTCGGTCCCAGGAACCCGACGACCTCACCGGGAGCGATGCTGAAGTTGATGCCGTCCACCGCCGCCAGTTCGCCGAACCTCTTGACGAGACCCTCGGCGACAACGAGTGGCGCGGCCTGTGCTGCCGTAGTCACGGAGCGTCCTGCGGGTCCAGGACGGCACCCGGCCGGGATTGCGCGGACTTCAGCGCGGCACGAGCCGCATCGTTGCCTGGTTCGAGTGCTACGGCGCGAGTCAGCCATGCGCGCGCCGCGGCCAGGCTGTCCATCCGCACGTAGACCATGCCCAGCAGGAAGCTGGCTTCCGCATCGGTGGAATCCTGCGCCAGGTTCGCCCGGTAGAGTGACTCGGCCAGAGCGTGATTGCCCTCGGCGACCGCAACCCACGCATCGGCCAGCCGGCGTGCCGGTCTCCAGGTCGGACTGGCGGTACTGATTGAGTTCGCGATGGCAGTTCTGGCCCCGGCCAGCCGCAGGAGTGTGTTGCGGTCGGAAGAACCGGCAGTCGAACGCTCGATCACACGCAGTTCGTCATCGGCATCAGCGGTCCGGCCGGCACCGGCCAGGGCCAGCACGAGCGAGTAGCGGGCGTAGTTGTATGACGGCAGCGCTGCCAGCGCCCGATGGAACGCATCCACGGCCTTGCCGAAGTCCTGCTGCTCGAGATGGATGTTGCCGGCCTGGGTCCACGCCTGCGCCGAATAGCCCCCGCGCTTCACCGGAATGGCGACGGAAGCGAGGTAGGCCGCGACCGCGATGGCGATGCCGACGGCTGCTCGCGCGCTTCGACGCCGCCGCACCGCCTCGACCAGCTCGCTCAGACCCAGGCCTGCGAACATCATCAGAAGGGGAATAGCCGGGGCTCGCAGGCGGGAGAGCACGTAGGAGAGCAGGGCGGAGAACAGGTACGCGGCGACGAACAGGTAGAGGGGTGCAACCTGCCCGCGCTTCGGCCAGGCCCAGACCATTCCAGGAAGCGCAAGCGCAAGCACAAGCCCGAAGCCGATGAAGGCGAGCTTGAACGGAACCGAGGAAGCGCGCGCCGTCTCTGGGTAGTAGTTGTTCGGCACCTCGAAGTTGCTGAAGAACAGCAGGAACTTGCGGCCGAGCAGCCTGAGGTAGGCAAGTGGCTGGTGCGTGATGAACTCAAGCCCCTTCCTCGTCCAGTAGGCCGACGCCGCCGAGGCCTTCACCTCTTTCCCGTCGATTGTGTGGCTGATCTCGCGCAATCTCTCGTGCGAAAACCCGCCGCCCTTCTCAAACTCGGCCGTTGGCTGCCAGGTGCCGTCCGCCGACGGGTTGTTGCCGTAGTAGAAGTTCATGCCGGAGTGGGCGGTGAACAGCACCGGGTCCCGCGCGACGATGTAGTTTCGAATCGGCACAACGGCAATCGCCGCCAGGGCGACGACCGTCATCGCCACAAGCGAGCTGCGGCGAGCGATGTGCGGTTTGCGATCAACTACGGACTTCCTCGCCAGCCACAGCAGCATTAATGGAGCCGCGACCAGCACCTCGGGCCGGCAGATCACCAGCAGCCCGAAGCAGAGGCCCGATAGCATCCAGACCCAGGTGCGACCGCCCGCGACAAGTATGAGCCAGAGGAAGAGCAGATTGAGCAGGACGGTGATCTCCACGTAGAGCAGCGAGCCGGTGTAGAATACGAGGATGCCGGTGAATGCGAAGCCGATCGATGCGAAGGCTGCCGCCCCGGCTCCGAGTATCCGGCGGGTCGTATCGAACAGCAGGAAGCAGGAGACGGTTGCCAGAACCGCCTGGACGAGCTGCACCGCGAGGATATGCTGGCCGAAGACCGAGTAGACAAGCGCAAGCAGGTAGGGATAGAGCGGCCGGAGAAAGAAGACGTCCGTTCCCCAGAAGTTGCCGGAGACGATGTCGACCGCCCAACGATGGTAGTAGTAGGAGTCGAGCATCTGCGGGCCGATGGTCGAGAACGGCTGCCCGCGCATGCCCAGGATGAACCAGAGGCGGACGAGCAGCGTCAGCGCAAGGGCGACGAACAGCCAGAAGCGGCTCTGACGTTCTGCCGCCCGGACCTCGTCATTCTCAGGCATGGCCGGCCAGTATAGGAGGGGCGCTAGCTCAGGTCAAGCAAACGGACCGAACCGCGCTGTGGCCGATTGGACGGCGCGAAAGGATGAATGACGAAGCTCGAAATCCGATTGAAGCACGAATTGCGGAGAAAGACCGGCTCGCACCTTAGGCTTCGTTCATATTCAATCGTCATTCGGGTTTCGGGCTTCGAGGTTTACCCTCGGTAGTCGTCCCCCCGGCCCCTTGCCCGGCACGCGGCCGATGCGCTCGAGCGTCGCGAGCAGGTTCTTCTGGAACTCCTCGGCCGTATCGATGACCTTGGCCTTGCCCGGATAGATCTCGTACAGCGCGCGGTACCTAGGCTGTGTGAGATTCGGCATCCAGACGTTTGCCCCGCGTTCGAGCCCCATTTCGCGGCCGCGTTCCCGGTTGATCGTGGCGAGCGCCGTGGTGGAAGGGATGTTCGCGTCCGGGCAGAGAAGCCGCGTCAGCGCCACGACCTTCGTCGTCATCGTGTCGGTTGCAGGGACCTGTGCCCGGACATTCGTCATTCGGGATTCGTCATTCGTCATTTGCCCTAGGGGCGTATCAGGGTGCGGCACAAACGGGCCGCAGCCGATCATCTCAAGGTCAAGGTCGCGGAAGAGCATGATGTCGTCGGCCAGGGACTCGTAGGTCTGTCCCGGGATGCCGACCATCACGCCTGAACCCGCCTCGTAACCCATCTCCTTGGCTGCCTTGAGCAGGGCGATACGGTCGCTCACTTCGGTACTGCAGTCCGGGTGAATGCGGCGGAACAGCTCCGGGTCCGACGTCTCGTGCTTGAGCAGGTACCGGTCCGCCCCGGCTTCGCGCCAGGCAGCCAGTTCCTCAAGGCTCCGCTCGCCCAGCGCCAGGGTGACGGCGAGGGGCGTCTCGCTCTTGATGCGCCGAACCAGGTGGGTGATGAAGTCACTGGTCAGCCCGTGATCCTCGCCTGACTGCAGCACGACCGTGCCGTACTCGAGCCTCTGCGCGATCCGGACGCACTCCATCACCTCTTCCTCGCTCATGCGGTAGCGCTCGATCTTCCGGCTGCCGCGGATGCCGCAATAGTGACAATCGCGACGGCAGAAGCTCGACATTTCGATCAACCCGCGCAGGTGCACCTCGTCGCCGACCTGTTCACGCCGCACCCGGTCGGCCTCCTCCCAGAGGAAGCTGAGCTTCCAGTCTTCTTCTTCCTTCAACCAGGCCAGCACCTCGTCGCGGGTCAACCCCTTCGTCTCGGTCCCGCCCCCGCCTTTCCCCTGCAGCAGTCTTATGGCCGCGCCCGCGGCCTGCATGCCCGGTCAGCCGCCTTCCCAGGGATTGAACTCGGAACCGCTCACGACGCACCTCTAGTCGTTACTGGTCTTCGGCTTGGGACACAATCCGAATTGCCGGGCAATTCGGTCATGTCCCGCGCCGTGCGATACACATCGAGCGCGGCCGGGAACGGCTCCAGCGCCCGCTCGAAGATACCAAGGACGTAGGCAATGGACAGACCATAGTTGGTGATCGGCACGCCCGCCTCACGGCATTTGACTACGCGGTTCAGCACCGCGCGGCGGTTGGTCATGCAGGCACCGCAGTGAATCACCAGCCGGAACTGCGACACGTCCGGCGGGAAGTCGTGCCCCTGGTGCGTCGTGAACTCAAGCTTGCCGCCGACCTGCTGCTCGAGCCAGTTCGGGATCTTCACCCGGCCGATGTCGTCGCCGATCGGATGGTGGGTGCAGCTCTCTGCGACCAGCACGCGGTCGCCCGGCCTGAGCCGGTCGATTGCCGTCGCACCGCGGACCATCTCGGTGAGGTCGCCACGGTAGCGCGCAAAGAGAATCGAGAATGAGGTGAGCTTCACATCGGCCGGTGTGTCCTGCGCAACCTTGGCGAAGGCCTGCGAGTCTGTGACTACGAGGTCCGGCTTCCGGTTCAGCCTCGCCAGCGCGTCCTTCAGTTCGTGCTCGCGGACAACCAGTGAAAGCTGCCCGTGGTCGAGCAGGTCGCGGATGGCCTGCACCTGCGGCAGGATGATGCGTCCTTTGGGCGCTTCCTTGTCGATCGGCACGACCAGCACCGCGAGCCCCCGTTCGGGAACGAGGTCGCCGATGATCGATGCCTCCGCCAGGAAATCCTCCGGCGCCACCTCAATCAACGCCTCCCGAATCGCCGCCACGCCCTCGCCGCGCGCGATCGAGGCCTGCACCGAACGGACGCCCTGCTCCCGAAACCGGGCCTCCAACTCCGGCGCGGGCCGGCCGATGTCGCTCTTGTTGAACACAATCAGTACCGATGCCTTCCGTCTCTTCAGTTCGGCAAGGATGCCATCCTCAAAGCCGCCCCACTCGCCGGAGTCGGCCACGATGACGCCGAGGTCAGTCCGGTCGAGCGCCTTCCTGGTCTTCGCAACCCGCTCGGCGCCGAGAGCGCCAACATCGTCAACGCCGGCCGTGTCGATGAAGAGCACCGGGCCGAGCGGCAGTAGTTCCATTGGTTTCTCGACCGGGTCCGTCGTAGTGCCGGCGACGTCCGAGACAATCGACACCTGCTGCCGCGTCAGCGCGTTCAACAGCGACGACTTGCCGACATTGCGACGGCCGAATATCCCGATGTGCAGCCGCATTGACTTTGGCGTCCGTTCCATGACGCTCTACGCTCTACGCACTACGCTTGATGCCGGACCGGTCTGGCGTGCTGCGTGATGCATCAGGCATAGCGCGTTCCTAGAAACACAGGTCGCGTTCATTGGTTGTCCTTATCTTCTCGATGCGCTCTCGCACCGTATTCCGCTTCTTCTCGTCGGGTATCTGCGCCGCTTCCTTCTCGATCAGCGCGAACCCGTCCCGCTTCGTCTCCTCCGACGCATAGTCGGTCAGGTACTCGGCCAGGGTTGTCAGCGAGTTGGGCGTGCAGTAGCGCTTGATGAACCCCGGTATCGAAAACTCCATGAAATGCTCGCCGGTCCGGCCCAGCCGGTAGCAGGAAGTGCACCAGCTCGGCATGTACCCGTCGCGAACCAGCTCGCCCACCACCGCATCGAGCGGCCTCGTGTCGTGCAGCTCGAACTGCTCGCGCTCCAGTTGCTGGCAATCCTCGCCGCGGCACTCCTGGTAAGCGCCCAGCTCGATGCGCGAACCCGCGTCGATCTGGGAGACACCGAGCCGCAGGCCCTCGCGCCGCATTTCCGGAGTCTCTCGGGCGGTAAGTATCATGCCGGTGTACGGCACCGCCAGCCGTAGCACCGCAATCACCTTCTTGAAGTCCTCGTCGCAGACAAAGTGCGTCCGGTCGAGTTCTACGTTGGATGCCACGTTGATGCGCGGGAAGCTGATGGTATGAGGACCTACACCCCAGCGCTCCTCCAGATGGATGGTATGGGTAAGCAACCCCATCACCTCGAAGCGCCAGTCGTACAGACCGAACAGCGCGCCGATACCGACGTCGTCCACGCCGCCCGCCATCGCCCGGTCGTGAGCGGTCAACCGCCAGAGGTAGTCACCCTTGCGCGTGTTCGCGGGATGTACCGCCGCGTAGGTCGGATGGTGGTAAGTTTCCTGAAGAACCTGGTACGTGCCGATGCCGGCCGCCTTCATCGTCCGGTAGCCGTCAACATCGAGCGGCGCGGCGTTGATGTTCACGCGCCGGATCTCGCCCCTGCCTGCCTTGGTCGCGTAGGCTATCTTCACGATGCGCGCCATCTCCTCGGCCGAGTAGTTCGGGTGCTCTCCCCAGACCAGGATCAGCCGCTTGTGGCCTTGGCCCTCCAGCGCCACGAGTTCAGATCGCAGCTCCTCGTCCGATAGCGTCTTGCGCACCACGTCACGATTCGAGCACTTGAACCCGCAGTAGGCGCAGTTGTTGATGCACTTGTCGCCGACGTAGAGCGGCGCAAAGAGGACGATGCGGTTGCCGTAGACGTCGGTCTTGAGTTTCCGGGCCGCGGCAAACACCTCCTGCCACAATTCCGGGTCCTTGATGGCAAGCAGCGCCGCTGCCTCGTCCGGCTCCAGCCGCTTCTTGGCCAGCGACTTCGCCAGCACTTCCCGAACCCGCCCGGCGTCGGGCCGCGCCGCCGCCAGCGTCTCCTCAATCCTCCGGTCGTCGATGAAGTCAGCTACTTCAGCCCTCGAAGCTGTGCTCATCGCATTTCCTCCGGTCCTTCTGCCATTTTGACCTTAGCATTTTGCAGTTTGCATTCTGCATTGCCTTCTTTCCTGCGGAGCGCCGCTTTAACGCTCACGCCCGGAACCGCGCCCAGCTTCCCGGTCATGGCGCCGATCTCGTCATTCGAACCGTCGACGATGACGGAAATGACCGACAGGTTCCGCTCACGGTAGGGAACGCCCATCCGGCCGACAAGAATCCGGCCGTACTGGCTCAGTATCTCGTTCACCTTCGGCGCGGTATCGAGCCGGTTCTCGACGAACACAGCGACGACGCCCAGCCGGTGTTCACCGACAGCATCTGGTTCATTCATGTCGATCCTTCTAAGCTAGGAGTTAGCCGTTAGGAGTTAGGATCTGGAACTGCTAACTGCTCACTCCTACCTGCTAACTCATCTCAGATGAAGCGTTCCCTCAAGACGCAGGCCTACCGATTGACGAATAGCGAGCTACGAATGTCGAATGCCAGGAGACTCGGCAATCGACAATCTCCAATCGTCACTTCCTCGGGGCCCTGGTCCGGGAATTGCTCCGATTCTGATTCCTCCGGGCCGGCAAAGCCTGCCCGTCAGACGCCAGGATGATAATATAGAAAGACCTATATGTCAACGATAGCGGCGACGTCAGGCAGCTTTCGGGTCTCGCTCCGGTAGTCACGCCGCAGGTTCGATCAGCGACAGTCGGCCTGCTGCCGAGATCAATCGCCGACAGCTCGCGGCTGTCGGGCCAGGTCTCCTGTACCGTGATGCAGGCAGAAGACGAGCCCGGCGCCGCCGTTTCATCCGCTTGACGATTCCGGCACTGCCGACCGTTGACACGAGGGGAATATTGGCCATTCTTATGTGTGGGAATGGTGATTCTCGTTTGTAGTGACAGCCGCGTGGGGTGTCCTTGCGCGCGGCCGCGAACGATCTCGGGCAATTCTGAGTCCGCACGGCGCGGCCGTGCCGGAGAGGAGTAGTTGGCCAGCGAGTTCAGCGCGACAGGCCGGACGGTCTGGTATTGGAACCGGGCTGCGGCGTATGCGGTTATTGCGGCACTCCCGCCGATAGTCATACTCGCAGTGGAGTCCGGCACCCTGGCGCGGATACGGGCCATCATCACCGGCACCAATGTCGCACCGCCGCTGCCGTTGCTGTTCATTCCCGGGGCAGCGAACATCTCGCTGGCGTGGGCGATTTTCTTCGTTGCCCTGGCCGTAGTCTACACCCGGGATGCCGGAACCGAGAGCGACGAGCAGGTGGAACAGAGGCCATTCGAGAAAGATAGTGTGGCGGAACGCGAACCGGAGTTGGCGATGGCGGCACCGCGCGCAGAAGCGGAGCGTGAACCCAAGGGTGGGGACGACGTCGCTCTGCCGGCGGTGAAGAATGTTGCGGAGGCCAAGGCTCTGCTCGACAAGGGAAACGAGCTATACACCATGGGTCACTACGAACAAGCAGTAGCCCATTTCGACGAAGCCATCAGACTCCACCCGCGGCTCGCGGGCGCCTGGGCTGCCAAGGGACTTGCCTGCAGTGCTCTGGGCCGGGATCAGGAAGCGATTCGCTGCTATGACGAGTCCCTGAGGATCAACCCGCGCGATGCGGCTGTCTGGGACGACAAGGGCAACTCCCTTTTCGCCCTTGGCCGGTTGGAGGGCGCCCTCAATTGCTTCAACGAGGCACTGATAGTAAACCCTCGCGACGAGAGGGCCTGGTACAACATGGGCATCTGCCTTGCCAATCTCGGCCGCCCGGAGGAAGCCCTCGCTCGCTGCAACAAGGCCACCGATCTTGACCCGTCGTTTGCCGCAGCTTGGCAGGCAAAGGCGCTGGTCCTCGAGCGCCTGAGCAGGACCCGAGACGCGATCGCGGCATACAAGCAGTTCATCTCGCTCGCCTCAGAAAGCGACGCCGCTTCGGCCGAGAAGGTGCGGCAGCACGTCAGCGAGCTCGAAGCTGCCATGCAGCGAGGGGTCTGAACCGGCCGGCCGATGGCCGGCCTCGTCGTCACTGGGAGCTAGTCCTGCGCTGTCGGCTCGTTTCGTCGCTGGCGTACCTGGTCGATGCGGTCCACGAGATCGACAACACCTTCATCCGAAACAGAGGCCTGCTTCAGCAGTTCCTGCAGCCGATCACGGCCGAGCGCTTCATCGCATCGCAGCAGCCCCAGCAGCGCCTGATTCCTGCCGTGGCGCACGCCGACTGACAAGAGGATGGCCAGGGCCTCAGCCAGGCTGGGTACAGCCTGTTCGTGCGCACCCTTCTTCTCCAAGGTGAGTCCGGTGTTTCCGAGCCCGGTAGCCACACCCAGGCGGAAGTCGATTCGGCGGGCCCCGTCCAGCGATTCCTCGTGGGACTTCAGCGCCTTGTCGAGTTCGCCCTTGTCGAGGTAGACGCCGCCGATGCCGCCGAGTCCGACAGCAAAGCCGAGGTTGTCTCCAATCTTGACGGCGATCTCAACTGCTTCTTCATAGTACTCCCGCGCCGCGGCGAGTTGACCCTTGTCGCGGCGGACACTGGCGGCGTTCACCAGGGCGCTGACCACGCCCGGTTCATCGCCGATTCGGCGCGACAAATCCAACGCTCTTTCGTGTGACTTGAGCGCATCGTCGAGTTGGCCCCGGTAGCGCTGGAAAGTGCCGATGTTGCCAAGGCAGAGCGCTACCAGCCGCTGCTTGTCGGACTCCCGGGCAATGGCCAGGGCCTGATTGAGGTCTTCGAGCGCGTTGTCGTGTTGGCCGAATTCGTGACGGACTACACCCATGTTGGCAAGTGCCGAGGCCTTGCCTTCTTTGTCTCCTTCGCTTTCCGACAGGCGGCACGCCTCCCCGAACTCCTCGAGCGCATCAACCAAACTGCCCCGCATGAAATGGCACACGCCGACTTGAACGAGCAGCGGGACAAGTTGCGCCCGGGCGACCCTGACCTTTGCCTCATGGAGAAGCTCGATTGCCTCGTCCCACTGGTATGTTCTCATCGCGGCAAGGCCCGGTTCGAAGGACTGGCTGACCGCAGGCTCCGAACCGCTGAACTCCCCGGCGTACTCGGCCATCCTGTTCAGATCGCGCCGGATCACGTCCTGCCTCACCTTGGCGCCACTGGACTTCTTCGCACGCGGGATCTTCCGACGACGACGAAGGACCGCTATACCCAGAGCTGCGACGACGCCCACGACTATCCCCAGCAAGAACAAAGCTACCGGGTCAAAGCCCGGTTGTACATCGCCGCTCAACCAAGTAAGTATAGCCAGGTGCGGCGCTGCGTCAACCAAGAGGACTCGTATCGAAACCCTCAGAGAAGTCCCGCCGGCTCCGCAGCCCACCGGCAGCGACGTCAAGACTACCATCGAACCCAACTGACCGCCTTCGCTGACTCGTGACCGCAGGCTGGAACCCGCTAGGGAGTCTTCTGCCTTCCGCACGGAGCAGACATCGGGATACGGCACGGCAAGCTGCTCCGGTAATCGTCCTGCGAACAACCGTGCGGGTGGCCCTTCGGGTAGTCAGGCAGATAGCATCCGGCGTAGCGGCACGAATTGCCCGGCTGGTCGAACTCAGGATTGGGTCCCGGGCAGCGCACGAGGTTGGCTCCCCAGCTATCTTGTACGTTGCGAAGGGGTAGGCTGCGCGCATCGCCAGCCGAATGGCGCCCTGAATCGTCCCGAGAATCCCCTTCCGGGCCATGCTGTAGGTAACACCCCGAACCGTCCCCCCAGTGACCCCCGTCACCACCCGTACATCAGCCCCAACTGCATGTGGTTCTGCGTCTTACCCTTCATTCGGACCTATCACCCACATTACACAGAGCAGTATAATGCGGACATGTGCGGGTGCCACTTGAACCGGTCGAAGGAGGCATTCAGGTTCACACCCGAAAGGGGATCGGGTCTACGCGGGCTCAGAGTAGCGGCAGGCGTGGTGGTTGCCGCCGTAAAGAACCGCAGTCCCGGACGACGCGCACGGAGGTAAAGCTCCCTTGAGTACCGACTTGGATTCAAGGGGCGGGCTCTCGCCCGCCCCTTCCTGCATTCTGTCTGCTGTATTCCGACCTCTCGGCAGCCTACCTTGTCACGACGACCTTGCGGATGGCTTGTGGCCTGAGACTTGTGGCTTGTGGCTGTTCCTGCACAAAGTACACCCCCGGCGCCAGCGCCCGCACATCGTTTGCGCCCGGCCTCAGGTCCATCACCTTCCGGCCTGTCGCATCCAGCAAGCTTGCGGCTTGTGGCTTGCGGCTTGTGGCTTCCTGCAGGAGCAGCACCCCCCGGACGATGGTCGCCTCCAGCCTGGAACTGGGGGCTTGCGGCTTGAAGCCATCCTCAGCGCCGGTCACGGACGAATCCCGTATGACGGAGACGGTAGAGCTCTGTTGATTCGCGACGTAGATGCGGTGCTGCACCGGATTCCGGGCTAAGGCACAGGGAAAGCCGCCGACGCTAATCGTCGCGACGACCAAGTCAATGCCTCCGTCAATCACCGTGACGCTACTGCCACCGCCGTTCGCGCAGTAGACCTTGTTGTAGACCGAGTCGTAGACCAGGACGCGAGGCCGGCGTCCGACCGCGACCGTCTTGAGGACCGTATCCGCCGCCGCGTCAATCACCGTAACGTTGTCGTTGTTGTAGTTCGCGCAGTACACCTTGTTGTTGGTCGAGTTGTACGCCACGGCCATGGGCCCGCCTCCCACCGTGATGGTTGTCATCAAAGTGTCGGAAGCGCCATCGATCACCGTGACGCTTCCGGAGGCAAAGTTGGCGCAGTAGACCTTGTTGCCGGCCGGATTGCACACCAGCGCCCAAGGCGTGGCTCCTACCGCGATTGTCTTGATGACCGTGTCCGCGGCCGCATCAATCACCGTGACGTTACCGCTTCCGCTGTTCGCGCAGTAGACTTTGTTGCCGGTCGGACTCCAAACCGGTCCGAGCGGGGTACTCCCGACCGCGATGGTCTTGATGACCGTATCGGCAGTTCCGTCAATCACCGTGACGTTGTTGCTGTTCTGATTGGCGCAATAGACCTTGCCGGTCGAATCGCAAGTCAGACCAACCGGGTTGTCTCCGACCCGGATGGTCTTCAGGACAACGTTGGTGTCCCCCGCAATCACCGTGACTGTATCATTCCCAGGATGGGCACAGTAGATCCTGTTGTTTGTCGGATTGTAGACGATGCCTCGCGGGTCCGTGCCGACCGGGTAGTTGACGACCGGAATCGTACCGACGACGGCGTTGGTATCCCCGGCGATGACCGTAACGTTGTCGCCGGTCTGATTGGCGCAATAGACCCTGTTCCCAATCGAATTGTAGACCAGACCGGAAGGACTGGCTCCGGTCGGCAGATTGGTCTCAAGCCACTGCGCATTGGCCGCCGACAGGCAGCAGCAGACGACCAACAGCACGGCCAAGGGGCATGCGGCCCGGTTGCGGCAAAGGACGTTACGGTTGTGTAGAACACTGACGCGGCGGTCGTCCACAGTGCCTCCTTTGGCTAAACCCGGACTGTGACGCTGTCTACGGACGTATGATTATACTCCCGCCCCGTCGCTGTCAACAACCACCGCAAAGGTGGTTGATGCTTGGTCAATTCTGGATTCTGGTCTCTGGACTCTGACTTCTGAATTGTCCGAACCGGGTTGTGTCTGTTCGGCTACTCGGGCTTCGGGGCAGTGGTCTGGAAGGCGATGATGTCGCCGAGTTGCGTCCTCGTTGACGCGATGACGCCGACCGGCAGCTCAATGGTCTTGGTCCCGCGCCAGGACCAGGCCATGCCCCACGGCTTCACGTTCCGCTTCAGGCCGACGACCCGGTTCTTCTTGTCGAGGAAGACGACATCAATCGCGAAACGCATGCACCACATATGGATGGATGAGCACGGGTCAATGAGCAGACCGGTGTCGGGCTTCAGCCCGCTCCTTCCGAGCAGGCCCTGGCTGCGTGCCGCGAATGACTTGGCGATCTCCAACTCCGAAGCGAGCGCCACGCCTTTGGTGACGTTGATTGCGGCGGTATTCGGCTTCTCGTGCTTCATCACTGCCCCCGGACCTCCACTGAGCCACGAAAGCACGAAGAACACGAAACAGACGGACCCAGGACACACCAAGTCCTCTTCCTCCGATTTCGTGTTTTCGTGGCAGTCAATCTCGGAGTCATGACACTCAGTCGAGCTTGACGAGCTTGTTGATTGCCCGGAACTCGCCCGCGGCCATGCGACAGTAATAGACGCCGCGCGACACGGTTGCGCCCCTCTCGTCGCGGCCATCCCAGACGAGGGAGTAGTGAGCAGGGAGGAGGGAGGAGTTGCAGACAGTCTTCACCAAGGCGCCGGAGACGGAGTAGATGGTAAGGTTCGTCTGCGTCGTGCGCGGGATGCTGAACCGGATGGCAGTCCTGTCCCTGAACGGCGTGGGCCGGGCCCGGTCGAGCGCGAACACGGTGGGCAGCTTGCCCTGCTCCTGGATGCCGCCGCCCGGCCAGACTACGACCGTGTCGGACAGCGTGTCGTTGCCGGCGAGTTCGTCGGTGGCCAGCACGGTGACGCAGCTGATACTGAAGGTGCCGACCGAGTCGGCCGACGAGGTTTCGAATGCGACCGTATCGGTCATTCCGGCAGCAAGCGTCACTTCGACCGTGTCAGCGTATCCCGGGCCGATGTACATCCGGACCGACAGGGTCTCATCGTATGTCCCGTAGTTCTTGACCAGGGCCCGGGGAGTCACGACCGTGCCGGAGTCAACGCTGTCCGGCGGCGCGATTATGCTTCTGACTCCGACGTCATGCAGTCCGGCGGCCTGCACCGGCCCGGTGATGACCACGGCGTAGGGTTGGCGCGCGGTGACGACGTTCTGCGCCGCGACCCGCAGCAGCCACCGGCCCGAGTCCGGCTGGTTCACGCGGAACATCTCGAGCGGGTTCTTGTTGTCAAACGCCCCGCTCGGGTTAAGCCTGGACCGGCCGCTGTCATATAGGTCACCCTTGTAAAAATCGGCGTTCGGCGCCGTCAACTGGCAGTTGAGGTTATTGATGAGCGCGGGATTGGCCCCGGACGCGGCCGCGGTGTCGGTCCAGACCACGGCCACGCGCAGCGACATCGTCGAGTCGAACACGTCGAACGCGAACTCGCTGTAGTCGCCGGTCTCGAGTCCGGTCGTGTCGTCGTAGGCGAGCAGGCGGCGCGTGTCGCTGGCGAAGAAGAGGACCGAGTCGAGGTCGATCCGGCCCCAACCGATATGGTCACTGGGCACGACGTAGCTTTCCACGTTCGGGTCGGCTGAAACGAGTATCATGGCCCTGAGGATGGCGCTGGAAACGTAGCCCCAGGTGTCGGCCGGTGTGGCCGTACCCGACGGGTAGTAGCCCTTGCGCAGGTAGGAACGGCAGAGACCCACGCAACCATTGGTAGCCGGGCTGGCCATACTGGTACCGCCCATCGAGACATAGCTGTTCTGCGTTCCCGCCTCGACCGACATTATGTCTTCACCCGGCGCGGCGATGTCAGGTTTGACGCGGCCGTCGGGTGCAGGACCGGACGACGAGAAGTCGGAGAGCGCCGTGGCGTTCGTCCCGTTCTGGACCGACGCGGCAGCGATGATCGACTTCGCATTGCCGGGCTCGGTAACCTGGTACTGCGCCGAATGCCCCTGGTTGCCGCACGACTTGATGGTCTGGATGTCCTTGTTCTTCCAGGAGAATCGGTCGAAGGTAGCGGCGGCATTCGAGTATTGCCCTTTGGTACCGGTCCACCACGAGTTGCCGATGGTGTGAGGCCGGAGTTCCGGGTTGCGCAGGTCGTTCGTGATCATGTTCAGCGGAACGGTGAAGTCGTCCCCGGGCGGCTGCGGAATCGGCGAGAGGTGAACGATCCGCGCCTGCTTGGAGTGGCCATCATACGCACTGGAGCCGCCGTTGACCGAGTCGTTGCCGGCCATGGTGCCGCCGACATGCGTGCCGTGGCCGTTCTGGTCACCGACGCCGCCCGCCGGCGGGTAGTGCTTGTACACGACTACCTTGCGGTGGGTCGGGAACTCGCCGGTGTCGGTGATCGCGACAATCGGGTCGTGGAAAGCCCAGTGGTCCACGTCCAGGCCCGTATCCGTGAAGCCGAGGATTTCGTCCATGCCGAATATGCCCTTGTTCCAGACATTCCTCTGGTTCACGGTCCAGTCCTGCACAACCCACTGGCACTTGTCGTTCTCCGGCTCGCCCGGGTGCCACTCCTCTATCGAAGATACCCAGCCCAGCCGCGCGATGGCGGCAAGCTGCTCCCTGGAGCAGTCGACCTCTATGACCTTCATCGCCTCGGAAACGCCCGAGCGGACGACGGCAAGCCCCATCGCCTCGAGCTCGGCCTTGGCCGCCTCGATGTCCTCGGTGTAGAACAGCGCGACCGCAACCCGTCCGAAGCCCGCCTCGGCCAGGGTCTGCGACCAGAACTTGTAGCCCGGCTGATAGACGCCGACCCATCGGACGAACGGAAGTGCCGCGACTTCTCCCGCAACTGCGCGGTCCATCCTCACGAATGCCAGATGGCGGGAGTGAAAACCGAGGAACTCCCCGCCGGCGCGCGCGAGCTGCTGGACCTGTAACGTGTACACCGGCCCGCCGAACTGCACGAGGTAGTAGCCGGTTCCGTCGCCTTCATACTCGTCGATCCGGAGAGCGGCCGGGAGCGGGGCGGTCTCGCCGAGTGGGTCGAATCTGGGGCTGTCCCAGAACCCGACCTGGAAATCATCAAAGTCCGCCTGCGGAGCGAATCTGCCGCTGCGCGCGGGACGGAAGGGATTCGCCGCGAATGACGCGGCCGCCAGCAAGAAAACGACGAATACGGCCTTCTTCATTGTTGTTCCTCTTCGAGCTGGCGCAGTTGCGGCCCCGCGCCAGCAATAGACTCAATCACCTGTCAGAAAGA
This sequence comes from candidate division WOR-3 bacterium, assembly GCA_016867815.1. Taxonomy (NCBI): domain Bacteria; kingdom Pseudomonadati; phylum Caldifarciminota; species Caldifarciminota bacterium. Next base: position 29,665 of record VGIR01000019.1, read on the forward strand.
CCACCGGGCGAACCATTCTACACGGTTCACCGCTCCGGGCAACTGCGTCCGTGCTTGTTGACAGCGGATGTGGCCTCGCCATACTGACAGAGCATACCCTATGGCGAGCGTCATTCCGCTCGGGCGAGTGTCGGCAGACGCCGGCGCGCTCGCCGGCGCGAAGGCGTTGAACCTGGCCGCGATGATGCGCGCCCGCCTGCCGGTGCCCGACGGATTCAGCGTCACGGCCGAAGCATATCGCGCGCACGTTTCGGCGCTGCGCCTCGGTAGGCCGCAGCGCGACTGCCTCGCCGCGATCCGGGAACTCATCACTGCCTCCGAACTCGCCACCGAGACGGCAGCCGAAATCCGCGCCGCCTTCAGACGACTCCGAACGCCCCTCGTCGCTGTCCGCTCTTCCGGAACTGCCGAAGACCTGCCCGGCCATTCTTTCGCCGGACTCTACGACACCTACCTGCGGTCGACTGATGCCGACGGCTGCATCGGGCTCGTCAAGCAGTGCTGGGCTTCGCTCTGGACTGAGCGGGCGTTCGACTACCGCGACAAGAACGGGTTTGAGCACGCGAAGGCGGCCATGGCCGTCGTGGTGCAACAGCTCGTCGCCGCTGATGCGGCCGGCGTCATCTTCACCGCCGACCCGGTCTCGGGCAGCGCCAACCGCATCGTCATTGAAGCCTGCTGGGGACTTGGCGAGGCGCTGGTTTCCGGCAAGGTCACGCCGGACCGCTTAGTGATTGACCGCGACACCGAGCGCGTCGTCGAACGTTTCGTCTCCACCAAGTCCGTCGAGACGGCCTTTTCCCCGACCGGTTCTCCGGTCGAGCAAACGGTGCCCGCGGCCCGGGCCGACAAACCGTCAATCTCCGACGCGATCGCGCTGAAGCTTGCTCGCCAGGCGCTCCGTGCCGAGAAGCTGTTCGGTTCCCCGCAGGACATCGAGTGGGCGTTGGCCGGGCCTAACCTCTTTCTTCTCCAGTCCCGGCCAATCACCACGCTCGGCAAGCCGCCCGGTCGGACAGTGGGCGCTGAGGCCAAGTCCTGGGAGGACCGTCAGGTCTGGTCCAACACCAACTCGGCCGAGGTGCTGCCCGGCGTGCTTACGCCGCTCGTCTGGTCCACGGTCGGAGAGTTCATCGGCGACCTGCTCGGCAGCGTCATCGGACGTCTCGGTATCTCGTTCGGTGACAACCCTTTCATCGGCGAGGTCGCAGGCCGCGCCTACACCAACCTCAACACCTTCACCGGGATGGTGCGCCGGATGCCGTTCGCGAGCCGGATGAACCAGGCGCAGATGTTCGGCGGCCAGAACCTGAAACCGGAGGACCGGGCCAAGCTTGAGCTCGGTGCCGACGACCTGCCCGACATCAAAGTGAGCCCGCTCAAAACCCTGCTCAAGCTACCCGGTTTCCTGCTCTGGATGTCACGCCATGGCCCGGGCCGCGGCCGCGAGTGGATAGCCGCTTCACTCGACGCCTACGAGAAGAAGCCCCGCCCCGACCTTACCCGGCTCTCGGAACAGGAACTGTCGGACAAGGCCATCGCCACGCTGCTGCAGATGCGTGTCGGCGGCGAGGGGCTCGGCTACGCGCTGGGCGGTATGATGTTCACCTCGGTGCTGTACGACCTGTGCAAGCGGTGGTTCAATGACCCGACCGGGATCAACGCCAGCCGCCTGCTGGCCGGGACCGGCGAACTTCGGAGCGCCGAGGCCGGCATCGATCTCTGGCGACTCGGCCGGCTCGTGGCAGACTCTCCCGAACTGCGCGAAACCGTGCTACCCGCCGGGAGCTGGACCGATCTCCGGCCGCGGCTGGAAATCACTGAGCCGGGGCGCGATTTCCTCGCGCGCTGGGACCGCTTCCTGCACCTGCACGGCCACCACGCGCGCGGCGAGATGGACATGTACAACCCGCGCTGGCGGGAGCAGCCGGACTATGTGCTGGACGTAGTGCGCAGCTTCGCCCGCGCTGGAGACAAGGCTGACCCCGAGGTCGACCAGCGCCGCCACGCCGAGGAGCGCGAACACCTGAAGGTCGCGCTGATGGCACGCCTGCGCAACCCGGTCAAGCGCTGGGTCTTCGACTACGTCGTGCGCAAGGCGCAGCTCTCGGCCTCCATTCGCGAGAATGTGAAGGACGCGGCCATCCGCGTGTTCGCGGACACGCGGGCACTTGTGGTCGAACTCGGCCGGAGGCTGGCGGCGCGCGGAGTGTTCGCCGACGCCGACGACATCTTCTTCCTCCGATTCCCCGAAATCGAACCGGTCGTAAGCGAAACTGCCGGGAATGACGTCCGCGCCCGCGTTGCCGAACGCAGGGCGGAACACGAAAGGAACTTGGCTCTTTCCCCACCGGCCATCATCGTCGGTAAGTACGACCCGGTCAAGCACAAGCCGGATACGGTTGACGCCTCGGCAGAACTCAAGGGCCTCGCGGTCAGCCCGGGCATCGTCACCGGCCCGGCCCGCGTCATTCTCCACGCCGGTACCGAGCAGGTAGTGCCGGGCGAAATCCTGGTCGCGCCCTTCACCGACCCGGGCTGGACTCCCTACTTCATACCGGCGGCCGGGATAGTGATGGACCAGGGCGGGCTACTCAGCCACGGCAGCATCGTGGCCCGCGAATACGGCATCCCCGCAGTCGTGAACGTCGGCCCGGCCACCAAGCTCATTAAAACCGGACAGCTCATTCAAGTCGACGGTGACACGGGTCGAGTCAGAATCCTGAAGTAGGCGCAGCCCTAGCGGCGCAGCGCTCGAAAGACCTTCTCCGCCAGCGCCGGGCCGAAGCCCTTAACCTTGGCAATCTCCTCGACGCTTGCGATCCTGACTTTGTCCAGTGACCCGAAGTGCTGGATGAGTGTCTTCTTCCGTACCGGGCCGAGGCCGGTAATCTCGTCGAGCTCGGACTCGACCATCTTCTTTCCGCGCAGCTTGCGGTGGAAGGTGATGGCGAAGCGGTGCGATTCGTCGCGGATGCGCTTCAACAGCTTCAGCGCGGGTGAGGTCACGGGAATCGTGATTTCCCGGCCGTCGTCGTAGTAGAGCGTGTCGGTCCGCTTGGCCAGCCCGAGTATCGGTATCTCGGCATCGAACTGGCCGTAGGCTTTCACCGCCGACGACAATTGCCCTTTGCCGCCATCAACCAGTACAAGGTCCGGCAAGGGACGGTTCTTCTCCAGCAGGCCGCGCACGCGCCGGGCCAGCACCTCCTCCATCATGGCGAAGTCGTTGGAGCCGGTCACGGTGCGGATCTTGAACAACCGGTACTGCTGTTTGGTCGGGCGGTCGTCGCGGAATACGACAATCGAGCCGACCGCGTTGGTCCCCTGCGTGTTCGATATGTCTACGCCCTCAATCAGCCGCGGCACATTCGGCAGCCCAAGGACCTCAGCCAGCTCGCGGTTTCCTGCCGGGACTCGCTCTTCAGGCCGAAGCTCGACCAGCGCCTTCTCGGCGTTTGCCCGCGCGAGTTCCATCAGCCGCACCTTCTCCCCCCGCTCCGGCACGACGATCCTGACTGCACGACTCCGCGTCTCCGCACCCCCCTCCCTTCCATTCCCTCCCCCTTGAGGGGGAGGGAGGGGTAAGGGTGACGCTTTCCGTGCCCGCCTTTCGGTAAGCAACGCCTCGAGCGCCTCCGCATCCTCGATTGCAGCCGGCAGAATGATCTCCTCCGGGATGTCGTGGGTGTGGGTATGGACTGAACGCACAACAGTCGACAGTAGTTCCGAATCGGGCGCGTTCTCGCCGGCGGTCAGCGAATACTCCTCACGTGAGACTATCTTCCCTTCACGCACGCGGAAGAGCGCCGCGACTGCAGCCCGCGCCCCGCGTGCCAGCCCGATGATGTCGCGGCTGGTCTTGTCCTGCAGGACTGCCTGCTGGTCCTTCCTGATCTCCCGCAGGGCCAGCAACTGGTCGCGCAGGGTCGCCGCCACTTCGAAGTCCTGGGCCTGCGACGCTGCCCACATGCGCTGCTCGACCTGCTCGGTGAGCTCGTCCGACCGGCCGGAAAGGAAACGAATCACATCCTTGACCTGCTGCGCATACTGCTCCTGCGTCACCTTGTCGGCACACGGACCCGAGCAACGGCTCAGCTCGAAGTTCAGACATGGTCGGTAATCGGGAGTCGAGAGTCGGGAGTCGGCGGGCAGGTCCCGCTTGCAGGTGCGGATCCGGAATATCCGCTTCACGGCCTTCAACGCCTTCCTGAGTTCCCGCGCCGACGTGTAGGGGCCGAAGAACACCGACCCGTCGTCGCGGATGTTCCGCGTGACGAATATGCGCGGGTAAGGCTCGGCCGTGATCTTGAGATGGGGGAACTTCTTGTCGTCCCGCAGCCGCACGTTGTAGCGCGGCTTCTTGAACTTGATGAAGTTCTCTTCGAGGACCAGCGCCTCAACCTCGGAGCGGGTGATGACCGTCTCGAGATCGGCGACCTTGCTGACGAGCGAGTTGAGCCGCGGGCTTTCCTGCGGCTGCGTGTACGCCCTCAGACGCTCGCGCAGGCTCCGCGCCTTGCCGACGTACAGCACGCGGCCATTAGCGTCTTTGAGCAGGTAGACGCCGGGCCCCTCAGGCGCGGTCGCGACCTGAGTCGCGAAGTGATCGAGTGACCTAGTGGTCGAGTGACCCAGTGAACTCGACTCTGATTCCGGCGTCCTCACTTGACCACTGGACCACTTGACCGCTGGATCACGGCCTCAGCCTTTGACCACTCCTATCGGCCTCATGCGTGCCACTTTGCGGCAGATGCCTGCCTGCACACAAACGTCCACCACCTTGTCCACGTCCTTGTAGGAATCCGGCACTTCCTCGCGCAGGACTTCGCGGCTGGCGGCCATCACGGTGATTCCCTGCGCTCGCAGTTCCTCGGCCACGTTCCGGTGCTCGGTTTCCTTGAGCGCGCGGGTGCGCGACCAGACCCGGCCTGCGCCGTGGCAGGCCGAGCCGAACGTCTCCGCCTCGGCCTTCTCGGTGCCGAGCAGCAGGTACGAATTCGTTCCCATGTCGCCGGGAACCAGCACCGGTTGACCCAGGTGCCGGTAGCGCGAGGGCAGGGCGTGACTGCCGGTCTGGTTGTGGCACTGGGTACCGGAGCCGGGCTTGGCCGGCCCAAAGGCGCGGGTCGCACCCTTCCGGTGGACGCAGACCTTGACACACGCTTTGCCGACCGGGTGGGTCTCGATCTTGGCGATGTTGTGAGCAACATCGTAGACCTGCCCCATTCCCAGCCGGCCGGGCGAAAGCCCGAGCACCTGCGAGAACGCTTCGCGCACCCAGTGGGCAATCGCCTGCCGGTTCGCCCACGCGTAGTTGGCCGCGCAGACCATCGCGCCGAAGTAGCGCCTCCCTTCCGGCGACTCGATCGGCGCACAGGCGAGCTGTCGATCAACCAGCTCGATGCCGTACTTCTTCGAGACCGCGCCCAGGGTCTTCACGTTGTCGTCGCATATCTGGTACCCCAGGCCGCGCGAGCCGGTGTGAATCATCACCGTGATCTGGCCCTCGGCAACACCGAGGTCGCGCGCCGCTATCAGGTCGTACACTTCGGCGACTTCCTGGATTTCCAGGAAGTGGTTGCCCGCGCCCAGTGTACCCAGTTGGGGCATCCCGCGCTCCAGCGCCCGCTCGGATACCCCGGCCAGGTCTGCCCCGGCCATCGCACCGTGTTCCTCGGTGAACTCCAGGTCCTGGTCGGTGCCAAAGCCCTTCTCCACCGCCCAGCGCGCACCGCGGGTCAAGACGAATGCGACCTCGGCCTGGGAGATACGGATCTTGCCCTTCGAACCGACGCCGGACGGGACGTTCTCGTACATCGCGCGGACCAGCTTCTCGAGTACAGGCTGAGTCAGGTCTGCGCGCGCGAGCCCGGTCCGCAGCATCCGCACGCCGCAGTTGATATCGTAGCCCACCCCGCCCGGCGACACGACGCCTTCACCGGTCTCGAACGCGGCAACCCCGCCGATGGGAAAGCCGTAGCCCCAGTGAATATCCGGCATCGCCATCGACTGGCCGACGATTCCGGGCAGTGTCGCCACGTTCGCCACCTGCTCCGGCGCCTGGTCATGCTTGATGTCGTCCAGCAGGGACGTATCCGCGTAGATGACGCCGTCCACCCGCATCTTCGGGTTGTAGCTCTTCGGGATTCTCAGCCGGGTGTCGTCAATCCGCTCTAGTGGTCCGTTCCAGTTGGCCATGAATCAGTATAGACGCGCGAGGGGACTATTCAACCGCAAGGGCCGGGGAGCAGCACAACGACGGAACCGAGGCCGAGCTACTCCCACCACTGCCCGATGAAGTACAGCTCGGAATCCCCTTTGGCGAAGGCCGTTGCGTGACAGAGCAGGTCAGCCGGGAAGTAGTCCGGGGTCGCGTTGTGGTTGTCGGTTCCGTCCGCGTCAATCAGGTAGACGTCATACGCGCCCTGCTCCTCGATTGCCGCGACCGTGTAGGCCAGCATCGAGCCGGAGTGAGCCCAGGTGGGCAGTCCCTGGGCGTAGCCGCTGTTGGTCAGCCGTACCTCGCCGGCGCCGTTCGAGTCGGCGACGAAGAGATTGTACCGCCCGTGGCTCGTGCTCGGGTCTTCGAGCCGTTCGAAGACGATCTTCGTCCCATCCGGACTCAACTTCGGGTCGTAGTCGCCGATCGGCAGATTGGCTCTGCCCCACTGCCCGGCATTGGCCGGACTCGTCACCTGCCTGGCCTGGGTTCCGTCGTCGTTCATCTTCCATATTCTGAAGCCGGAAGTGAAGACGATGCTGTTCCCGACCCAGTCGATGTCGCCGTCGTGCGAACCTGAGTCGTGGAGCAGTGTGTCGCCGGTACCGTCTGCGTTCATCACGTAGATGTCGAGGTCGTTCCGGCGCAGCGAGAGGAACGCGATGCGCGTGTTGTCCGACGACCATGCAGGATACAGGTCCCACACCGAGTTGGCGGTCAGCCGCCGGAACGCCGAACCGTCGGTCGCTACTGTGCAGAGCTCGAAGTTCTCGTTACTATCACCGTCGACCTTCTGGGCGAAGAGAAGCGTCCCACCCGAGGCGTCGAGCCGCAGGGCTGAAGTCTGAATCTCATTTGCCCTGCTGTAGAGCAGGCGAACGTCCTGCGTCGCGAGGTGAAGCGCGTAGATCGCGTACCTCCCCTCATGGGGCACAACCTTCGGCCCCGGCCCGCAACCCCATAGCAATGCGACAGCCAATGCTGCCAGCACCTGGGGGATTCGGAAACGCGTGCCGTCAATCGACCTCGGTGCTCTGTTCCGATCTAACATGGATGAGCATAGAACAAACTGGAGGACTCTTCAATCACAGCGGGCGCGGGACCGACGACTGACTCACGCTTGCGCCGGACGCCGTGCCGCACTGTAACACCAATTGAGAGTTCTGCGGGTTGACTTGCGTCGCGGTCAACACTTGACAGCATCCGGCAGGAGGGTATTCTTCTGCAGAGAGTGTGTCTGCTAACGCGTCGTACGGGCGCCGCAGCTCGTCGGGACGCGAAAAAAAGGAGGCTCGGTGGCAGAGATCGGTAGTGACAAGGTAAGGACGTCCGCGCCGGAAGCTGCGACGAAGCGCTCGAAGACGGTGGGAACCCTTGCCGTCGCGGCAGGGCTGCTTGCCGCAGTGATCGGGCTTGTCAACGTCCTGGCCAACAAACGGGACATCGTTGACATACTGCTGGTCGTCGGGGGTCTGCTCGTGAGCGTGGCTGGCCTGCGGATCATCCGCAAGTACCGAGCGAGCTAGTCCCTCAGACTCCCAGCCCGCCGCTGAACCCTGACCCCGCCAGGCAACGGCGAGTGCTGGTGGCCCGGACTTTCCAGACAACTGATTCGATTCGATTCCGTTTCCCTCGAACACGCAGTAGCGACCGGGTCAAAAGAACCAATTGGGACGGGTCGCGCCGGTAGCGCCCGGGCTGCCAGGGGCCGACGGACAAGAACTGGGAGCAGAGCGGGGGAATCCGTCACCGGGCCTCGACATATCATCTCAAGTCAGACAGATCGGAGCCGGCTGTCCTGTGCGCGGCCGGAGTCGGGCCGGCGTCTCCAGACTCCCGCGGTTCGGCCCTCGGACCGACGACGCAGGCTAGAGCAGTTGAAAACCGATTGTGAACCCGGGCCAGACGCGCACGTCCCAGTCCTCGTGCATGTCGAGCAGCGTTCCGTCTTGCTCGTCTGCGAATTCTGACACGCGGACGTTGACGCTCGGGCCTGCGGTCAAGGCCAGCTTGTCGCTCAACTGCCAGCCGCCGGTCATCCGCAGACTCGAAAGCAGTGCGATCTGCCCCTCCCGGAACCAATCCGGACCTCCGTAGACGCTGCCGCCGAGGGCATCTATGTCCACAAAGAACTCTTGAAGCGGAATGTGACCGCCGATGCCCATCCCGGCTATAAGCCGGGTCAAGTCGCCATCCGGCCGGCAGCCCACCATGAAGATGTTGTATATGCTCCTGGACCCGGTCTTGATGCCGAGATTGAGCAATGAGTACTCACTGGCCCAGGCGTTGACGTGGAACTGCCCGTTCTCGACGATGCTGACCAGACCGATCGGCACGTCGACCTCCTCGGCGATGTTCACCAACCCGAACTGAAGTCCTCGGCCTGTGCCGCAGATGTTGACCAGACCGATTTGCGCACCGGTGAACTCCTCGGCGATATTGACGGCCCCGGACAACTGCGCTCCCCACAGATGTCCCCCGGTCACATTGACCGAACCGGCCATCTGCGCGCCATATACGCTGGAGTCGACGATATTAGCTGCCCCCGCCATCTGCAACCCGGTGAAGCATCCGCCAACTATGTTCGCCGCCCCGGCCATCTGCAGCCCGCCAAAGCAGCCGCCGAGCACGTTCACGGCCCCGGCCGTCTGCACACCACCGAACTCGCGGCCGACGATGTTCACGACCCCGGCCTGCTGCAGCCCGGTGAAGTCCCTGCCCACGCGATTGAAGACTCCTGCCGCCTGGTAGCCCAGGACGTCATCCTCCTCGTAGTTGTAGACGCCTCCCAGCTCGATGCCCTGCAGCCTGCCGAGCTGGCCGCCGATGATGTTGAACGAGTAGTCCGAGCTGACGTTCCACGGCTCGCTGTTGGTCGCTACTCCGGGCACGAAAGAGACCGACAACGGCCGGTAGACATACTGCCGGGGGCTCTCCTGCGCCGCCATCCCGGCGGCCAGGATCAGGATCGTAACGAACAAGCGAGCTGTTTTCATGTGCGTCTCCTCTCGGTTCGCAGCCGACAATCGCTGGCCGTGAAGTGTCGTCCGCCATTCATCGCGGAAATGGTATCGACCGGGAGTTGTATGTCAATGCACGGGCGGGCACCCGAGGCAGCTGCCGTCTGCCATGGCTCCGGAACCACCCGCTAGTGAAACGGCGACCGCATTACGAGCATGGCTATCGGATAGCTGGCCGCGGCCGTGAAAACGTAGAGTACGATCGTGTACCACACCGGCAGACCCAGGAACTTCCGGTACGCGACCACCGTCAGCACCGTGGCCCACTGAACGAGGATCCAGTGGGTGATGCCGAGCGTGACCGGGCTGCGCATGCCCAACGCGTAGTACCCCCAGTCCCAGACGACCAGTGCCGCCCCGACGACCAGTTGCACAAACCCGCCGACGTTCAGAACGAAGTCCACATCGGTCCGCCGACGGGTGAGGCGCAGCACCACGTGGGTTAGTCCGGAAAGATAGACCCAGAGGAACAGCATGAAGACCGGTGTGAACCAGACGAGGAACCAGTAGTAGGTCTCGGCATGCAGCAAAGTTATCGTCGGGCCGGGCCAGGGCTGCCAGCCCAGCAAGGCCGGCGGCAAGTAGATGAGAATCGAATCCAGCGCGGCGCGGATCAGCACTGCCAGCAGACCCCAAGCAGGAGTCGGCACCTCTCGGACCGCCTCGGCGAACCGCGCCGGGTTCCAGTACCCGAGCAGAACGACTCTCAGGAATCTACGCAAGATGGGGCGTCACCACACCTGGAATATCCGCTTTCGGCTTACCGCTCCAACTCGTTGGTTCGGCTGATTCGTACATCGTTCATCGTTTGCCGCACCCCGCTCAGTCCTTCCGGTAACGAATAACGGTGTACGAAGGAACGATGAACGACGGAGGCCGTCAGCGGTCTCGGCAATCCAAAATCGTAGATCCAAAGTGACCTGGGCCGGGTCAATAATCATCTGCCGCACCCCCGAATCCCCAAGATGTCACAATCCCCTGAGCTTATCCTCCAGCTCGTCGAGTTGGCGCTTGACCTCGGATATCTTGTTCAAGGTGCGACTTACTAATCAGAGCATAAAATGTTTGACATGGGAGTCGGTTTGGTGTATACTGTGAGTAATGAGAGAAGACGATACTCGGCGTCTATCGCCGGCGGCTTTGGATGTGCTGCGTGTGCGGGTGATGAAA
>VGIR01000020.1 GCA_016867815.1 candidate division WOR-3 bacterium
GCGCCAGGGATTGACCAGCGCATACTCCTGCTCCCGGCGCTCGACCTTGACGCGCTGGTTGATCGTCAGGTAACATCAATCGTAGCAGCAATGCGCAAAGGGGGTCACGATGTGCCCGGGCCGGCCCACTCCGGGCGCAATGCAGACCGGTCCTGTTTCGTCGGTGCGCCATTCGGGCGTTTCTTGACTCGTCCTGATTGTTGCCTAGCTTCTCAGCAGCAAACCATGGGAGGCAACTTGTCGGCAACGATTTTCATCCTGACTGCGCTCCTGTCCGCCGGCCCCCAGCCGGAACTCGGCACGTTCCTGGCCCGACGCGACTATGAGTCGGCGGTCCGATACTACACCACCCGCCTTGCCGGCCAGCCGGACGATGTCGCAACCGTGTGCAACCTGGCCCGGGTTTACGACCACTGGCACAAGTTCGACTCCAGCCTTGCCTGGTGGAACCGTGTGCTCGATCAGGCCCCGGACCACGACTCTGCGATTGCCGGCCGCTGGTATGTCATGTACCGGCGCGACGAGAAAGACTCGCTCAAGCTCCCCGAGACCAAGAAGCTCATCGCTACCGAGGCCTCGGCGTTTCTTGCTGAGACCACCGTACGGTCTCTCACGCTGGCCTGGGACGGGCTCAGCATCTCGGATACGGTGCTGGCTCCCAGGGTCGGCTGGCTCCTGATGGAGCAGTTCCCATTCGCCCCCCGCGCCTACGAGATCACCGGCAGCGCCTTCTACGACTCGCTGGCCCCGGTCTGGACCAACGATACGCTCAAGGTGCCGCTCATCAAACGTTTCCTCGCTCGGCTGCCCCGCACCGAGTGGCGCCAGACCTTCTACATGTTCCTCCTGAGCTCGCGCTTTGGACTCAAGGACACTGCCGGCCTGCGCGCCGATGGGGCCGAGATGGTCGAGGACGACCCGACCGACCCATTCCGCTACCGCTACGCCGCCGCGCTGTTCAACCGGCTCAAGTTCGACCCAAAGACTGCCGAAGCCTATGCGCGCAAGGCCATCGACTGGGAGCCGCGAACCAAGAAGTCGCCCAACAAACCGCAGGAGCAATGGGACATCGAATACCCGGCTTTGCGTGGTTCGGCCCTGCTCGTTCTTGCCGAGGCGCTGAAGCTGCAAGGCAAACTCGCCCCGGCCGAGAGCTCGGTTACAGTCGCGAAGGACGAGTTCCGCTGGGACCCACAGCAGGAGGCAACGCCCGCTCCGTTCTACTGCCTGCTTGGTGACATCAAGGCAGCCCGGGGCGAAACGGCAGCAGCCTGCGCAGCCCATTTGAAGGCGATGGAAGCTGGTGACTCGCGCAACTACTGGGCTCCGCGTGCCGACTCCATGCTCAAGCGGCTCCGGCCGCTGGCTGACCAGGCCGAGCCTGAATTCAGCCGAGCGCGACTCGCGTACGAAGTTCCGGTCTTCACAGACATGACCGACACGTTCGGGCTCAAGGACCGACGTGAAGGTCGTATTGCCTGGGGCGACTACAACAATGACGGCTTCCAGGATCTGCTATTGAGCGGCTCTGTCCTGTTCCGCAACGACTCGGGCCGAGGCTTCACCAACGCCACCGACTCGGTCGGCCTCACCGATGCCAAGGGCCGGGGCGGGCTCTTTGCCGACATCAACAACGATGGCTGGCTCGATCTGTACGTCTCCGCCGGAGAGGGAGGAGCCCGGTTCTACAAGAACGACTCGGGCAAATTCGTGTACCTATCCGACCGCGCGGGTGGACCGGACAACAAGTACCCGACCGAGGGCGCAGGCTTTGCCGACTTCGACAACGACGGCTGGGTTGATCTCTACTGCGCCAACTACGAGAACTGGGAGAAACATGAGTATTACCCTGACCAGCTCTTCCAGAACCAGCACGGCTACTTCGCCGACGTCACCAACTCCTCCCTCCTCCCTACTCCCTACTCTCTCCTCTCTCCTCAGGCCGGCCGGGGCGTGAACTGGGGCGACTTCAACAACGACGGCTATCAGGACTGCTACGTCTCCAATTACCGGCTCTGTGAGAACCTCCTCTGGGTCAACAATCACGACTCGACCTTCACCAATCTTGCAGGCCAGCTCGGCGTTGCCGGTGACGAGGTCAACGGCGCCTATGGCCACACCATCGGCTCGGAATGGGGCGACTACGACAATGATGGTGACCTAGACCTCTTCTGCGGGAACCTCGCCCACCCGCGCTACATCGAATTCTCCAACCGTTCAATGCTGTATGAGAACAGTCTCGGACCCTCCCCGGCCAGTCCTACGTCCCTGGTCGCTGGTCACTCCTCCCTCCTCTCTCCTCCCTTCCGCGACGTCCGCGCTGCATCCGGCATCCGCTACGAAGAAACCCATTCTGACCCGGCCTGGGCCGACGTCGACAACGACGGCGACCTCGACCTCTACATCACTTCCATCTACGAAGGCCGCCGCTCGTTCCTGTACGCGAACCAACGCATCCCGAGTCCGACTTGCGCCTTCCCGCGACTCATGCCCACCGCCCCTCGCCCCTTCTCCGATGTGACCTGGTTCTCCGGTACCCGCGTCTTCAACGGTTGGGGTTGCGCGTTCGCTGACTTTGACAACGACGGCGACCAGGACCTTGTGGTCGGTTCGGGCTCCGGGGTCCGGCTCTTCCGCAACGACACGAGGTTCGGCAACAATTGGCTGAAAGTCCGCGTCATAGGCAGGAGATTCAACCGGGCCGGAATCGGCGCGCGGGTGACGGTCACCCAGGGCAAGAACCGCCAGATCCGCGAGGTCGAAGGCGGCAAAGGCACTACCAGCCAGAACTCGCTCATCCAGCACTTCGGCCTGGGCCAATTTGACACGCCGGTGACGGTTGAGGTAAGATTCGGTCCGCACAGCCGGAAGGTAGTCAAAGGTGTGAAGCCCAACCAGTTGCTCACCGTGACCGAGCCAGACTGATGGAACAAACTGGAAACGCAGTCTGTATATGGTGTGCCGACCGATACAAGTTCGTTGCCTGAAAGGAGAAGCCTGATGAGAAACGCAGCATTGGCCGTCGCAGTCGCCCTGCTGTCGGCAGGATGTGCCCGAGTCTACGTACAGCCCGCGATCGACCTCAGGCCGCACGAAGTCATCGGCATCATCGAGTTCAAGACCGATGCTGGAGGCGACATGGGTGAATTCGTCACCCGGAAGTTCATCCAATCGGTCACCGAGGATCAGCCCGACATCAGGCTTGTCGAACTGGGTACCGAGAAGGAAGTACTCGAAGAAGTGGGTCTGAACCACCTCGGCCCGGACGCCTTCAAGGCCATCGGTGAAAAGCACGACCTCAACACTCTCTTCACCGGCAACCTCGATGTTACTGAGGCCACCCCGAGCTGCTTCTTCACGCCGGGATTTGCGAGTATCGAGGCCAAGGTCAACGCCCGACTCACGGCCCGGCTGGTCGAGGCCGGAACCGGTGGTACGGTCTGGAGCAACTCGGCCCGGGACGAGCGCACCGTTGCCGGAGTCACGAAGTTCGGGCACGGACTCTCGTTCCAGGCTGAGGACCCGGAAGAGGCATACGGTGACATGGCGCGCCACCTCTGCCGACGGATAACGCACGACTTCCGCGGCCACTACGAAAGCCGTGGCTGCCGCTAGATCTCTAGACCTGCCTAGACGGAACAAAATCGCGGGCGGGGTCCGGCAGCAACCCCCCGCCCGCATCGCAGACCGAGCCATCACGGAGCAATCGGCGCTCCGACGTTGAAGACGTCGGTGCGGATGGCCTGCAGCACGGCCGCAGTGTAGCCGCGTGCAGTCCACTTGGTGACCAGTATCGCGACCGCCTGGGCCAGCGATTCACCGGAGATGTCCCTACGCGTCAGCGCCCAGATCTCGCGGCCGAACGACAGGTAGCCGGGATAGTCGGTCGTCGGTACTCCGGCCCCGTCGAGGACCTGTTTGACCTGTAGCTCCATCGACGCGATCATCGGGTAGACCGCGGTCACGTTCGCAAGCATTGTCGGCCGCATCTTGTCGAGGTTCGTCTTGATGAGGGTGGTGTCGTACTTGGCGTCCCACTTGGCGATACGCCTCACCGGATCGATAGGCATGGTTGTCACCTCCTTTCCGCGGTTTGATTACGCTCGCCGCAAGGCCGGACCGGGATGAGCTGCCGCTCCCGGCCCGGCCTGCCCGGTCGGCTCGAACGCGGTGGAGGAACCTCGGCTACAAGGTCGCTCGTCCCCGCCCGCACCGACCAGGCGACTTCCGAATTGTCAAAGAGCAACTCGCATCTTCACTATATGTATTCCCGCTCGCGGCAGGTCCGCACAGCCCGCCGTGCTGGAACCCCTTCATTGCTCAATTCCCTCCCCCGCATCCGTCCGTTCGTCATTCTGACTTCGACATTCTGACTTCCCCTGGCAGTCCGGCTTTCCTCCGTGTATCCGCCAGTGCCGTTCCCACGACCGCCTCACCCCGAGCAGGTCCCAGAGGCTCGTGCCCGGGGATTTCCGCTTGAAATCCTGCATCAGCCCGTAGCACCAGACGTCTCCCTCGCACATCTCGCGCAGGCGTTCCTTCGACCCGTCCTTGAGCCGGGCCAGGTATTCCTCGATGACCGGCTGCTCGCCTTTCACCAGCCGGTCGGAGAACTCGCCGTAAAGGTCGAGTTCCTCGCCCGTGTACTCTCCGAAGTCCTCTTCCGTCTCCATGTCACCTCCAGGGGTCAAGGCCGAGCTCCCGCGCCCGCCTCCTCGCCGCCCGCATCGCCCGCTGCGTGTCGACCCGCGCCTGCTCCTCGCTGATGCCGTAGGAAAGCGCCACCTGCGCGTACTGCCACCCCGCCAGCACGTGGAGCACGAGGAGCATCTGAAAGTACCGGGTCAGGCCCTCCAGCACGCGCCAAAGGACCTCGTGCCAGACCTCCTGCTCGTGTCGCTCCTCCGGGCTCAATGGCTCTGTACACATGCAGCAGCGCTCGCGCGCCTCGCTGCGCTGTACGCGCGCCCGCTTCCGCCACACGTGCCGGCACAGCCTGGTTGTGATTCCTGAAAGCCAGGAGAACAACTTTCCCCGGCTCGGGTCATACTTGTTCAGACGGCGGAGCCCGACAAGCAGGGCGTCGTCCGCTGTCTCTTCGGCATCCTGCGGGTCGTGAAGCAGCTTCCGAGCCAGCCCGAACAGCCCGGGCCGGTTCCGCTTCACGTACTCCGGGATCAACTCATCTTCCCCGCGCAGGATGCGGTCCACGAGTTCCTTATCATCCATATGCGCCTCCTGCCGTGCCTCATGCACGGACAGGACCTTAGCAGACCATTCCAACGATCCGGTGCGAGTCCCGCCAGTCCGAATCCCGTAGCCCGAGGCCACAGAATCCGTGTCCATCCGTGTTTATCCGTGGTTCACTCATTCCGTCCACCCGCACCATCTAATCATACTCCTTGCGACCCGGATGCGTCAACCGTTCTGACGCCAAGCTCGAAACCCGAAACTCGAATGACGACTCAAGTCCGAAGTCCGATTGCCCGACCCGGCATTGCCCGGCATTCGGGCCTCATTCGGAATTCGGCATTCGAGCTTCGTCATTTGCCGTCAGCGGCTTCCACAGGGTTTACGTTGAGCACGTTACGGCATATGCTCAGGAGCACCGAGTGCTCGCACCCGCGCGACACCCAGCGGCTGATGGCGATCCAGACGAGCAGGCGCGCGTCATGCTCCAGGTTCATCCGCAGCAGCTTCGCCACGTGCCGGGCAAAACCGTAGTAGGTCACGAACCGACATGACTGCACTCCCGCGCTGCACAGCACCTGGCGCACCTGGGCTAGGAGCGCCGCTTCCTGCTCCATCGCCGCGCCGAACCGCTCGAACTGGTCGCGCACCTTGCCGTCCACCCGGCGCGGCACCTCGCCGTGAATCAGCGCCCGCTCATACTTCCGGCAGCCCTTGATGACTGACCGCTGCATGCTCTCCGGCAACTGCTTCAGCACCTTACTCACGGCCCACCTCCCCCGCTCGTCGGCCCCGGCGGAAGGGTTCCAGGGGTCGAGGGTTCCAGGGCTCTGGCTGGAGAATCTGTGTAATCTGCGTCATCTGCGGATGTCCGCGTCCGGGTCCCAGGGTCCGCGGATTCCAGGGTTCCAGTGCCCGGCTCCCCTTCGTGCTCTTCGTGTTTTCGTGGCTCAACCGGAATCTGTGTCCATCCGTGTTCATCCGTGGTTCCATGTTCCGGGTTTCGGGTTTCGGGTTTCAGCCGGTCATACAGCTCCGTTGCCAGCACCACCACCGAGTTCGGCTCCAGCCCGAACCCCAGCCACTTCTTGAGCGTGTTCTCCATGCAGTACGCCAGGTCCGGCCCGGACCGCGTCCGCATCAACCGGCAGAGCTCAGCCAGAAACCACCGGTACTGGTTGAGCCGGGCAACCGGCAACCCGGTCTCCTCGATCAACGGATTGATGACGCTCCGCGCCTTCGCCTCGGCCGCATCCGGCGGAAGTCCATACACCGCCACCGGGCTCGGGCTTGCCCTCACCCGGGCCAACAAGTCCCGGGCTGCCTTGCTAAGTCCTACTTTTCTGTGACTTAGCGCCGTTTCCGACTTCTTATCCGACTTCATACCGACTCCTTTCAGGGTTCATTCGGCCCTGCATATGTGCTCTCTCACTATATGTATTCCCGTTCGCGGCACCTCCGCACACGATTTCCTCGAGAATCCATCTACCCCATGCACCCACCCCGTGGCCTGGTAAGCCCTATCGCAGCCCCTTTCCGACTGCGTTTCGAGATTCCTTTCCGAGTTCGTTTCGACTTCCCTTTCAAAACCCCTTCCGAGTTCCCTTTCGCGGCTCGTTTCGCGACCCCTTTCGACCTGCGTTTGTCGATTCCTTTCGCGGCCCCTTGCTCGATTCCTTGCGCAGTCCCAAGCGAGACCCCAAGGGCGGCGCCTTGCGGATTCCCTTGCTCAGTTCCTCCCGACCTGCGTCTCGCCTTCCCTTTGGACTTGCGTTTCGACTTCCCTCTCGAACTGCCTTCCGCAGCACAAACGTCGCTGAGTTTGAAGACGAGTCCGACCCAGATTCCGTCGCCAGCTTCGCCGCTTACTTCGTCGTCAGGTCTGTCGCAGTCACGTTGACATTCGTCTGAGGAGAGGTATCCTTTCGACGTGAAACAGCGACCGCTGCTCTACATCGAGACTTCGGTCTTCGGGTTCTACTTCGACCCGAAGCCGTTCAACACTCTGCGGAGGCAGGCGGCTGCGACGCTGTTCACGCAGATCGAAGCCGGGATCTTCAGAGCGGTGACATCGCCTCTAACCACCAAAGAACTGAGCCGGTCGGCCGAACCGCTGCGGTCGGAGCTGTTGGACCTGGTCGAACGCGTCGAAGAGCTTACGCTCGACGAAGATGAGGTAGAACGGTTGGCAGGAGCCTACCTGGCTGATGGCGTGGTGCCGGCCGACTTTGCCGACGACGCCAGGCACGCGGCCTATGCAACGATTGCCGGGGCCGATGTGCTGGTATCCATGAACCTCCGGCATCTGGCGAACGAGTGGGCCGAGCGCAGGCTGAACTCCGTGAACCTGCGCGAAGGATACGTGCTTATCGGAGTCCGAACGCCCGAAGAGGTGTTACGCTATGACGAATGAAGACGTCGATTTCCTGGAGTGGCTGCACGACCAGCGCCGGGCGGCGGAGGCCGACCGGAAGCGGCGCGGCCTGTCCGGCGCAGACTACCTGCGCGAATGTGCACGGGAGGCGGCGAAGGTAAGAGATGAGATGGAAACGCGCCGTCAAGTGACGGTCAGCGACAAGCCGCAGTCAGACAACTGACATGACACACCCCGGCATTGACGGAAGCTGGTAACATGGAAAGTGTCCCGGCTCTGTCCCCAGGCTGGATGGTACCAGAACGCTACCTGCTTTACCTCGATATCCTTGGGTTCGCCGAGATGGCACAGTCACCACGGCGTGTGCTGGATCTATACCAGATCATAGATGGCCTGAACGTCCATCGTCATCCCGACTTCCGGGCGCTGGTCTTCTCGGACACCTTGATCGTCTATAACGCTGTTGAACTCCAAGGTGGGCATGACAAGCAGGTCTGCGTCATGTACCTGGCTGAATTTGCACAAGACCTGCTGCGTCGTCTCATCGGCCGTGATTATTACTTCCGAGCAATCCTAACGAAAGGCGGTTTCCTTCATCATCGATTCGACAACCTAGACGCGTTCTTTGGTCAGGCACTGATCGACTCGTATCGAAACGAAAAGGACCTGACCGGCTGCGGCCTCTTCTTGGACGAGCGACTCCTTGCGGAGAACCGGATATTCCCTACCCGCCGCCACTGCGAACGCTTCCACTACGTGTTCCTGACGCCGTCTATCCAGTACTTGAGCGATTATGGTGACTCAGGATTTCCCTTTTCTGGCGAACCCCTCGATTCAACGGACATGACGCTTCAGGTTTACGCAGAACTGACCTTCCTCGCCGACGTCTACCGCAAATCAATGGAGCATCCTACTCCGAACGTCAGAGCCAAGTTCCAGGCAACCTGGAGCTTCTACCAGCTCCAGTTCCCCTTAGTCTGCAATGTACTGCGCGAGTCGGGGTTTGATTTCAACTCAGTGGCAGATGCCGACTGGAGGGCGGCCAAGTCCCACTTCGACAACGAGCTAGAGTCGGACTACTACCGGTTTCACGCCACACGTCCCGGAGACCATTGACTGGGACTATCGGGGACGGCAACTGTTTTGGGGACTCTGCCAAACTGGAGACAGCGATGTGGAGAAACGGCGGCCACGGTCGAATCCCTGCCGGCCCTACGCGCCGGCGTCTCCCGCCCTGCATTTGACATGAAGGCCTTGTCCGCTACCATGTCCGCGATGAGATCAGTACACTCGGCCTTGACGCCGTAGGAATGGAGCAGGATGCCCGCGATACCCACGCGGAGAGAACACATGACCGAAGGAGGTTGGACCATGTTCGCGACTGGCTTGATGCTCGCGATGCAGCTCGCGGCGGCCATACCGTCCGTAACGGTTATGGAAGCCACGATAGTCGTTGAGCCGGAGAGCACGATGAGGAGGGTCTTCAGATTCGCCCCAGGGGACGAAATACTGGTTACGGTTGAGGCGCTGAAGCAGGAAATGGCAGAGAGCGAGAGAGGCGACAATGCCGTGGGAAATGCCGTTGTGGCCGGGCTATCCGTGCTGCTGCCTCCAAAGGTCGGGTCCGCATCGCTGGGACCTATTGATGCTGACCCAATGGCACAGGCCGGTGACCAACAACTAGTCGAACTGCAATGCGCTACGGCGATAGGCGGACCTCACTGGATCGCCATCTCGGGAAGGCACGAGGGATGCCGCAGCACGTATCGCGTTACCGTCAAGCGGAGGCCCGCGACGCAGTCGCTCCGCAGCTTCGACACGAGGGTAACCCCATCTCGCATCGACACGGTCATCGACCCAATCCTCGACGGAAAACAAGTCTACGTCGCTGAAGGTACCATGCAGTACATCCCGTTTGAGATACCGGGAGATGCAGACCGCATCGTAGTCGTCGCGGCCAACGAGGAAAGCTACAATGCTCTCACCTCTGGATTCGCTTCCGGACTGGCTAGTATCGCACTGAGTGCTGCCCTCGAAAAGCCGACCCCAGTAGACCTCTCTTCAATACGGTTGGGCAAGGATTTCGGCTACAGCGTTGAAGCGTACTCTGGAGCCCTCAAACAATGGGTGCCCGTGGCGACATGGGCACGCATCCACTGCGACAAAACGCTAATCAAGCCCAGCGAGAGGCAGTACAGACTCTGTAGGATCCAGCTTGATAACAGCTACAGCACATTCACAGCCAAAACGGTGAAGCTCAGCGCATACTCGCTCAAACTAAAACCCGTGTATGGCCACGAGGAACCTCCGGCTAGCCCGGTCGCAGACGCGAGTGCAGACGAGCGGCAATCCCGGGCCGGGGATGCGGGAAGCAGCAAATACCGTGTCGTGGTGTACGCAAACGGCGGCGAGATGGGCCAGAAGGTGCTGGACGCGCTCAAGGTAGCTGGGTTCGCCAAGGACGAGAGCTGTGTAATCCACGGCGCGAGCGGGAATGCCTACATCAAGTACGGCGCGGCCACCGAAGCTGACGTTAGGACAATGCGCAAACTAGTCAGCGGGCTGTATGCCGGCAAGATCGAGGAGCTCGACGAATTCAACGCGGACGACTACGACGTCTTCATCAATCTGCCGTAGGGCGGCGATGGGGGGATAACTCCGCGGGGATTTCGGGGACACTTCACTAAATAGAATCCGAAGCGCGTCAAGATGCTGTCGGTCCAAGGACAGCACCCCATCTCGGGAAGCTCCCAGGAGGCATTGCAGATTGCCGATTGTAGATTGCAGATTGGCGCGGGCGCAACCCACCGGCCCCAGGCCGCAAGCCTCCAGCTAGCGCAAGCACAAGCTCAAGCCCGCTGACCGCCTCCGGCCACTCTATCCCTTGATGCCTCGATCACTCGATCCCTCTCTCCTTCCATTTGACACCCCCGCCCGCGAGTCTATCATATCCGCAATGAAGGGATTTCTGGTCTGTCTGCCGCTCGCTCTGGTCCTGGGCTGCAGCCTTCACTTTAGCCGCGGCGAGTTCAGGTATCCGCCGACTGCCGGACCGGCTGAGCTCCGAATGTCGATAGTGTCGCGAGAACAGCACGCAAGAGCAGGCGAGCCGTTCTTCGTGACCGTCTCCGTTGTGAACACCACGGACTCGGTCTGTACGGCGGCTGTCGGCAACTGGGAATACGAGGGACCCGCAACGTTTGTCCTGATCGGACAGGCGGGTGACACATGGGATTATCGACCGAACATCATCGCGGGGCTCAGGGTGTTGCTGGGCCCCAGTTTCTTCGGCATAGAGCCGCACGACAGCCTCTACCGGCACTATGTCAGGGCAGGAAAAGGGGACACGATACTTAATTGCCTCAGAAGCGCGTCAAGATGCGGACAGGCACCCCATTTCGGGAAGCTTCGGGACAACGCGCTGCCAGAGGCAGCGAGTTAGCAGTAAGGAAGGTAGCAGGTAGCAGTCCCGGAACGACGGCCGCCGGCTGACAGCCCGCGGCCTGCAACGGAGCGACTAGCGGGCGTGCGCCGACCGCTGGGGCTCGTGGTACTTGCTTAGGCGCTGGCTGCAGGCGGACAGCGAACGGCGAAAGCCTTTGTCGGTGAGGTCGCCAAGGAGACCTTGCGCAGCCTGGGTGAGCGGCGCGTTACTACGGTTCGCCCGATGGCCTCGCAGCCATCTGCCCCACGATTCGCAGATCCGCTTCTCTTCTTCGGACCAGCGACGCTGGTGGCGCAGGGTGTGCAAGCCGAGCTTCGCGGCCACGCGGAGGAGTTCCGCGTACGTGCGCGCCGGGGTCCGGCCGTAGTCCGGGCTCGCGCCGCCGGTTGCGCTTCGGGCGCGCCGGGCGTACTCGGCCTCAAGTTCCTTGTGGCAGGCTTCGCCCGCAGCGTGCCATGCCCCGGTATCGTCGGTCGTGACGCCCCGCGCGTAGCGCTCGATCAGTTCGCGCTCGAACGGTTCGCTGAAGCCGTGGTAGCGGGGCAGACCCATCTGCCTGAGAATCGGTTTCACCCGACCCCGGATCGCCTGCAGGCTGTGTCTGCGGCCGAGCGCACGGCTGCATTCTTCTGCCATCTGGGTCACGGTCCAGGGCCGGCCGCAGTGGAGCATCCGGACGTGCCGGTCGAGCACCTTGAGTTCCGCTTTGGTCCACTCCTGGTCGTCTGCCGGCACGCCCATGGCCCGAATCGCCCTGGCCATGTGCCAGCATGTACCTTCGAGCGTGCGCTTGCCTCCAAGTTCGTCCGTGAGCTTCGGCAGGCACGCGCGGGCGGCGTCGCGCATCGTCGGGAAACGGCCGGCGAGAAACTCCCGCGCGTAGCGCTTTACCGTCCGCAGCTCAGCCGGGGTCCAGAAGCTGAGGGCGTAGCCGAGCCCGAGAGTTCGGCACTGCGCTCCCAGGCGGGCGCGGACGGAGATGAGGGACCGGCGGGGATGCGAGGGGTTGAGTTCGCGGAGGGCTTCGAGTTCGCTGAGGCAGTCCGGCGCCGCCTCACCGGCGCTGCGGTACTTACCTTCGGCAAGGCTTCGGGCAAACCGGCTGACCACCTCAAGCTCTGGCTGAGTCCAGTTCATCACTACTCCCGCTCGCGCTACGGGCTTCGCCGGCGGCTGGTCTCCTCGGACATCAGGCGTACCTGACACGGGGAGATTATACGCGAAGTCTGCGCTCGCGCCAGAGGCGAGACCGAGACCCGCTACAGACCCGACCCCGGGGCGCCCATAGGCCGCTGACCGCTGTCGGCTTCCAGACACTCCCTGCCCCCGATTCCCAACCCCTGGCCCTTCTGCTTGGTCCAAGTTCGTCCGCAGATCATGAAACCATCCATGCTCGATTCGTCTAAGTATCGTCATAGGCTACTGCAACTGGCTGTTCGTCTGGTATCGATTCCGGGCGTGCGACTTCTGTTCGGACCCTGAGCGGTTCGAGCAGCACGGCTCAGCACTTCTTCATCCTGTCCGGAGCCACGCTCAGCCAGCCCTCACCGGCCCTGTCGATCAGTCCGCCGGTCTACGCGGCGCTAGAAACGGCGAACCGCAAGTCGTGGGGACTGCAGCCGCGGTCGCGGCTGCTACTCTACTACATCCTCAGGCTTCTGTTTCTGCTTGCACTCCTCACACTTTTCACCCCAGGTTGGCTCGCCCCGATGGATCTCGTAGTCGAAGGTCGGCCACTTGGAGCAACCGTGCGCCCAGTGCCAGACATGCGTGTCTTTCTTCAATCGATACTCAATCACGTCTACCTCCCGCTTGGCTTCGTTCTAATCTAACTTGAGGCGTATCGATGTCAAGTCGGGAGGCAGCAGAGGCAAGCAGCAGGTGGGAGACAAGAACCAGGAAGGCGAGAGCGACGGGCTAGCGGAAGCGCGGCCAGAAGGCTGGTACCGACTCGGTGTAGGTCTTGAACTCGGACTTGAGCAGGTCGCTCAGGCGCGCGTCTTCGCTTCTTGTCTGCGTGAGCAGCAGCGGCAGGCCGACCGCAGCGGCGAGTACCAGTCCGCCCCAGGACCGGAAGACCAGTGCTGCCCCGACAAGCTGGATGAAGGTGGCGAAGTAGCGCGGATGACGAACGAACCTCTGGAACCTGAGTGCGACGAACCGCTTCTCCGGCAGGAGCAGCGTCTCTTCTTTGCTTCCCCGGGCAGGGGGTCTTACCTGTGCGATTCCGAGCAGGGCGAAGAGCGTGCCGAGCCGCAGATAGGTTCCGAGGCCAAACACGGCGAGGCCAAGCAACCCGGTGACCACTGCGGGAACAGGAATCTGTGTCCAATGCCACCAGATGAAATCCCCGGCGAGGTAGGCAAAGAATGGGTAGACGAAGAAGGCAAAGACGCCTCGCCATAGAGCCGAGTGCTCGACCACTCCGGACTGAAAGAAGGGCGAGCCGAAGTAGTACTCGATCGACAGCCAGAGGACGAAGAGGTAGGCGAACAACGTCGGCAGAGCCATGCGGTCGGGTATCGCATCCCGGAGGAAGTTGGTGAAGAAGAAGAGAAAATAGAGGGTCACAAGCGCCGTCCAGAGGAAACGGCCCGGTTTGAATCTCTTGACGAAGCTGCTCATTTGCCTTGGCGTGATTCTAGGATGTCCCGGCAGATTGTCCAGAACGGCCGGGCAGAGAGTTCAAAACCCGGTTTGGCCAGGTCGGGGTGACGCTGCAGATACTCGACAGTAGTCGCGATGCGGCTGGATTGGCCGCGGGGCAGCCTGGAGCGTGAGAGCCCGGACCGGAGTACGAGTTCCTGCGGCCAGACGGACAGGGCATCGTTTGGAACGGTGAGGATCGCCAATCGACCCGCGTCTCGCAGCAGGGCAACGAGAGCGCCCACATTATCAGGTGCTCTGAAGTCGCTGATGAAGAGCGAATCACAGAGGAACCCGTCGGCCAGCTTCGCGGCCAGCACGCCTTGTATCAACGCACCGGTCAGGCGCTCCGGGTCCCAGGGCACGGCTGGCGGCACGATGATGCCAGCGGCGAGAGAGTCGGTCCCAGCCATGACGGAATCGAGGACTCGAGCGACTGAGGAGTCGGGCTTGAGTTCGCCGATGCTCACGGTCGTTCGGGTCAGGCGGCCGGCGTCCGGGCTGATATCGTAGCAGTTGATGCGGGTAGTGTCGCGCGACGGGTTCACCTCAAACCCGTTTGACCCACTCGTGTTGACCGTGAAGTCCGCTCTCCACATCAACCCGCTGGAGTGAGGTTCCGCCATGATCCCCACCAGGTCAGCTCGCTGCCGCATCAGTGCCACTGCCTTGCCAACCGCCAGGTCCGGTGTAGCGTACCTGACCCCGGAAATGTGCTTCAGGACGGTGCCCGAGTCCATGGCGATGCCGGCGACAGCCAGAATCGACGGGCCGCTCTTTCTGACCATGAACGGATGGCCGATGGTCTGGCCGGACTCGTCCAGCAGGCTCGCAGACAAGGAGTAGTACCGGCCCTTCGCGACAATCTCGGTCAGCCGCGGCAAACCGAACGATAGCCACTCCGGAGTCAGAACTACCGCGTCAACGCCGGCGCGACTGAGGATGGACACCTGAGCGGCCCCATCGCTGACGGCCTGCAGTACGTTGTCGGCAAATGGATCACCGGTCACGAGCCAGAGCGTCGGGCTGACTGCCTGACGTGCCCTTACCGCTGCGGCATAGACCGGGAACCGGTCGAGCCGCGCGTCGGTCACGAACATCCGCACCGGCCGCTCGGCCGCGAGCGTAGCCCTTCTGGCACACTGCAGGGAACCAATAGCCAGCAACAGGCTGCATGCGGCCAGCAGCGACCGGGCGCTGCACCGCGCCCGCTCAGCGGCGTACGGCTTGCTAACGTCCTTGGTGCTTGGCGAGGGACGTATGTCCGTAGGAGGCTACTGCTTCTCAGCCGGGGGCTGAGATTCCTCTTCGATGAGCGCGACGTCAACGACCGCGTCGCCCTTGTCGACTGCCATCACTCTGACTCCGGTGGTGGAGCGGCCGCATTTGCGGATCTCCGAGCAGTTGACCCGAATGACGATGCCTTGCTTTGAGGTGAGGATGACCTCGGACGACTCGCTGCAGGACTTTGCCGCGGCGAGTCGGCCGGACTTATCGACTGGTTTGGCCGCGATGATGCCGGAGCCGCCTCGGCTCTGGACACGGAACTCCTCGAAGACGGTCCGCTTGCCGAAGCCGCTCTCGAACACGGTCAGGAGTGACTGGTTCTCACGGACGATTACGGCACCAATGACCGAATCACCCTTGCCTAGTCGGATGCCGCGCACGCCGGCCGCCGTGCGGCCCATGTCGCGCGAGTCCTTCTCGTGGAACCGGATGGACTGCCCGTCGCGGGTAACAAGCAGGATGTCGTCCGAGCCCGAGGTAAGCAGTGTTGCGACCAGCGAGTCGCCCTTCTCGATGCCCATGGCGATAATGCCCTTGCGTCGCGGGTTGGCGAACTGGTCGAGGGTGACCCGTTTGATCTTGCCCTGCCGGGTGACGAAGAAGACGAACTGCCTGGCTGCGAAGTCGCGCACCGCAAGGTAGGAGGTTGTCGCCTCATCCTTCTCCATCTCAACCAGGTTGGCGATTGAGCGCCCTTTGGCAGCATGCGAACCCTCGGGTATCTCGTAGACCTTCTGCCAATAGCAGCGCCCCTTGTCGGTGAAGAACAGCATGTAGTCGTGGGTTGAGGCGATGAACAGCCCTTCGACAAAGTCCTCTTCCTGCACGGAAACTCCGGTCCGTCCCTGACCACCTCTCCCCTGGCGGCGGTAGACCGAGACCGGCATCCGCTTGATGTAGCCGCGGTGCGTCACCGTGACGGCCATGTCCTCTTCCTTGATGAGGTCCTCGATCGAGAACTCCTCGGCCTCGCCGCGGACGATCTTGGTGCGACGCTCGTCCGCGTAGCGCCGCTTCACTTCCAGAAGCTCGCTGCGGATTTCGCCCATCATGGCGTTGCGCGAATCAAGCAGGTTCTTGAGCCGGCTGATCTCCTTGATGAGGTCCTTGTACTCGGCGTCGATCTTCTCCCGCTCCAGTCCGGTGAGTCGGGCCAGGCGCATCTCCAGGATGGCATCGGCCTGGCGTTCGGACAGCTTGAACTTCGCCATCAAGCCCTGGCGCGCAGTATCGGTGTCCTTTGACTTCTTTATCAACTCGATGACTGCGTCGATGTTCTTCAGGGCAATCTTCAGACCCTCAAGGATGTGGGCGCGGTCCTCCGCCCGCTTCAGTTCGAACCGGGTCCGCCGCGTCACGGTTTCGAACCGAAACTTGAGGAACTCCTCAAGCAGCGCCTTCAGTCCCAGCGTGCGGGGCTGGCCGTTCACCAGCACCAGCAGGATGATGCCGAATGACGACTGCAACTCGGTGTGTTTGTAGAGCTGGTTAAGCACGACTTCCTTCACCGCGTCGCGTTTCAGGTCGAGCACAATCCGCATGCCGTCGCGGTCCGATTCGTCCCTGAGGTCGGCAATCCCCTGAACCTTCTTCTCTCGCACCAACTGGGCGATGCGCTCGATGAGGGTCGTCTTGTTGACCTGATAGGGAATCTCGCTGACGATCAGCCGGTCCTTGCCGGCCTTGACCTCTTCGAAAGTCACCGTGCCTCTGAGCATGATGCTGCCGCGACCGGTCTCGTACGCCTGCCTGATGCCTTCGACTCCGACTATGGTCGCGCCGGTCGGGAAATCCGGCCCGCGCACCTTCTTCATCAGTTCCTTGCTCTCGATCCTCGGGTCGTCGACCAAGAGCACCAGGGCGTCAATCAGCTCGCCGAGGTTGTGGGGCGGGATGTTCGTCGCCATGCCGACAGCGATGCCGGCCGCGCCGTTGGCGAGCAGGTTGGGAAACGCCGCCGGCAGAACGGTGGGCTCCTTGAGCCGCTCGTCGAAGTTGGGCTGGAAATCAACCGTGTCCTTGTCCAGGTCGCTCAGCAACTCGGTGGCAAGCGGCGACAACCGGGCCTCCGTGTAGCGGTACGCGGCAGCCGCGTCACCGTCTATTGAGCCGAAGTTTCCCTGTCCGTGGACCAACGGATAGCGGAGCGAGAAGTCCTGCGCCATCCGCACCATCGCGTCGTAAACCGCGCTGTCACCGTGGGGATGGTACTTACCCAGCACGTCGCCAACCACCGTGGCCGATTTGCGCGTCGCCCGGGTCGGGATCAACCCCATCTCATTCATAGTGAAGAGGATACGCCGCTGGACCGGCTTCAGGCCGTCCCGGACGTCGGGCAGGGCGCGCGCCACGATGACCGACATGGCGTAGTCGAGGAACGACTTCCGGACCTCATCCTCGATGTAGACTGGTACTACGGAATCTTCGTGGGACACGCGCGGTAAATATAGCCGTATGACATTCGCAAGTCAAACGTTACGAGGGAGAACGGGTGTTCCGCCGCGAGTTGACAGTAACGGTGAAATGGCTATGATTTCGCTGACTCTGCAGCAGGTCTAAGGAGGACCACAATGCGAAGTTTCCGCAACTCAAGTCTGGCGATTATCCTGTTGACGGCGGCGTCGTGTGTGCCACTTGTCGCCCAGCAGATACCGCTTGACGCCCTTATGCGCGGTGGTCGAATACACTATGACGGCCAACGCTACGAACGCGCCAAGGAGCAGTTCACAAAGGCGCTGACTCAGTACGGAGCGACGGCTGACAACGTCGCGCTTGGCCAGATTGAGTTCTGGCTCGGTCTCTGTGAGGAGCAGTTGCGGAACCACGCCTCCGCCGCCGACCACTTCGTGACCGCGTTGGAAAAGGACACAACGCTTGTCACCAAGATCCGCACGGACGAACCCTGGCAGTACCTGTCCTGGACCGCACTCATCAGTGCGACCCGCGAGAGCTACAACGCCGAGGAGAACGATGCCGCGCTCAGGTACGCGCTGGTGGCCCTCAAGGTGGATCCCTCCAAGTCCCAGACCTATGCTCTCGTCGCGAACATCTACTCGGCGCTGGAGCGCTACGATGACATGCGCGCAACCGCCGACGACCTGCTGAAGCTGGATGCCGGCGCTCCTGAGGCACTGAGTCTGCTCGGGCTCTACTTTCTGCAGAAGCCGGACAGCCTCTGGCTGACAAAAGAGGCCAGGGCCGTACGTTGGGATTCGGCCGGATTCTTCTACGACGAAGCCATCGCACAATACGAGAAGCGCTTCGCCGCCGCCAAGGCAGACCTGTCCAAACAACTGAAGCTGACCGACTCGGTCCGCGTCGACCAGGTCGTCTCGAAACTGGTGCAGAAGAGCCGACTACTCGACCAGTCCGAACTGAAGCGCTATGTCGAGACAGACCTCGACGCGGCCAAGCAACTGGCCGAAATCGCCCAGACCGCAGGTCGACTCTTCTATGCCGCCAACAATCTGAACGTGGCCAGCTCGCGGGCCGGGACGGCTATGCTGCGTGCGGCAACCGAGACGCGAGCGGACACATCGGAGCGGTTCCGAGCAAAGGCCGAGGCTCTTTTCGGAAGCGCGGTCGAGTACGATTCCTCAGATTTTGCCTCGCTCTTCAACCTCGGCATAACCCAGTACCAGGGGAAGAAGGACAGCCTGGCTGAGCGGTCGCTGCAGACCGTGATCGACGGTGCAGTCGTGCCGGTGGGTATGTTGCCGCCGCCGTGGCTCGACTCGCTGCTCGCGCTGGTGACGCCGGAAGCAGCCGAAGCCGGCAACGTCCAGGTAACCGGCACGCTGGTCGAGAAGGTCGACTCGATTCTCGCTGCCAAGGGGAGGAAGAGTGTCGGCTTTGGCTGGCTCTACTTCCCTGACCTTAGGTCCCGCAAGCTCACCGGCCCGGCGGCAGTTGCCGACACTCTCGGTATGTTCCTGAGCCTCCAAACGCCGCAGCTTATCGAGCAGGCGTACCTGTGGCTCGGGTCGAGTCAGACCGGTCTCGCCACCACCCTTGCGGACGGCGGCAAGAAGGATGCAGCCAAGGCAGGTTACCTGCGGGCGATTGGCAACCTACTGATCGCTACCAAGATCGATCCCAACAACTCGGACGCGTTCCAGAATCTTGGCATATGCTACCGGGAGACCGACCAGAAGGACAAAGCACTGAGGGCCTTCGAGGCAGCGGACAAGCTGAGAAAGCAGGGCCGCTAACCGCAAGGAAGAAAAAAGCATGACCAAACTTCTCAACATCCTGATTGTGTTGCTGGCCGCCGTCCTGGTCTATGTCATTCTCTACCCGCAGATTCAGCAGAATCGACCGATTGAAGTCAGATTCGCCTGTGACAGCACGGTAACCTCCCTGCCGATACTGGTCGGCATCGATGAAAGCCTGTTCGTCAAGAACCGCATCAAACCGACCCTCGTCTTCTACTCTGACCCGGACCAGGCACTCGCCGACCTTTTTGCCGGCAAGGTTGACGTCGGTATCTTCACGTGGAGCGCGGTTTTCAAGCGCATCGCGACCAAGAACGAGACTCTCAAGGTCTTCATGAGCGAGGATTTCCGGCAGTCCCTGCCGGTGGATGCCATAGTCGCGCCGCTCAAATCACACGTGAAGACCGCGTCAGACATCCGAGGAAAACGGTTCATCTACCCACCCCAGGTACGTGACTACATACCGGTAATGCTCACCAATCTGGGAATCAACTCCGAGGAAGTCAAATTGGCGGAGGTTCCGTTTTCCTCCCTGTTACAAAAGTTGGAGGCCGGAAACTGCGATGCTGCCTGGGTGATCGAACCCCAGCTCTGCCCGCTGGATACGACGCAGTATCGGATTATCCAGTACAGCGCACTCCCGCGCTTCGTGGCTCAGCCGTTCCCCGGGGCGGCCATGGGGTTTGCCCCCAGGTTTCCGCAGACCTACCGACAAGGTCCGAAGCGGCTGAAGATCGCAACCGACGCAGCCATGGCCATCGTGGAGAACAAGTCCGATGTGGCCAAGCAGGTCCTGGGCAAGTACTTTCCATACTGCACCAAGTCCTGTGGTTTCTGCCGTCTTCCCGAACTTCAGCGCAGCACGGAGATAAACAAGCCTGCCGTCGCCGCCCTGGCCAGCCGGCTGAGGCTGACCGGCGTAGTGACGAGCGACATCAACACGCAGGGCATATTCCCGGACCCGCAGATATTTACGCGCTAGAAGACTTGGTTCGGTCGTGCTAGATGGGGGGTCGGCGGTCCCCTGCAACCCGAAACCCGCCTATGCGGGATCGAAAGAACGTCATGAGGCCGGACCGGGGCGAACAAGGTCCACTGGTCCGAAGCGTTGAAGGCTGGGTCTTGCGATGGTCGCCGCTGCGAACCCCGCCAGGACCGGAAGGTAGCAACGGTAAGCGGAATGGTGTCCAGTCGCAAGTCTGCCTGGCTGGAGCTGACGACCGATGCGACCCTCTCCCCGACCGGTCGAAGACGTCCGCACGACCGGACCTTCTGGATTGCCGGAAGATGCTGACAGAAGGCCGATTCCTCCTCCGGGTTCCGGGCGTCTGCGCTGCCCGTATCGCGGTGACACATCGTGGCAGGTGAAGTTCTCACGCTCAAGTATCGGCCGCAGCGATTGGCCGAGCTCCTGGTTCAGGACCACGTTCGCGACACACTCAGTAGGGCAATCGAGAAGAACCGGTTGGCCAATGCCTACCTGTTCTGCGGTCCGCGCGGAGTCGGCAAGACCACGACCGCCCGCATCCTCGCCAAGAGTCTCAACTGTCAGAAAGGCCCGACCGTCTCGCCCTGCGGAGAGTGCTCGGCGTGCGTAGCCATAACCGGCGGCCGCAGCCTTGACGTTATCGAGATCGACGGCGCCTCGAACCGTAAGATCGACGACGTACGGGAACTGAGAGAGAACATAAAGTACCTGCCGACTTCCGGACGCTACAAGATCTACATCATCGACGAAGTTCACATGCTCACGACCGAATCCTTCAACGCCCTGCTCAAGACCCTGGAGGAACCCCCGGCCCACGCCAAGTTCATCTTCGCCACCACCGCCGCCCAGGACGTCCCCGCGACGATTGTCTCTCGGTGCCAGCGCTTTGATTTCCGTCGCGCCACGCCGTCAGAAATCAGGAACAGGCTGGCCTGGCTTGCGGAACGAGAGGGAATCAAGGCCTCTGACGCGGCGTTGATGGCGATCGCCCGGCGTGCCGACGGCGCCATCCGGGACGGAGAGGGTATCCTTGACCAGTTGGCGTCTTTCCAGCCGGAGGGAATCGAGGTCAAGGACGTGGAGGAGTTGCTGGGCCTGGTACCCTCCGAGGTCTTTTTCGACTATGCGGATCTCCTGCTGGCCGGCAATGAACCGGGGCTGATGGGCTTTGTCGCGCGGCTCTTCGATTCCGGGTACGACCATCTCGAATTCTACTCAGGAGTGGTTCAGCACTTCCGCGACCTGCTGGCGCTGGAAATCAGCGGTCGTGAGTGCGGGCTAAGCCTGCTCCCCGATGAGATCGAGCGCATGCTCTCTCAGGGCAGGCGATTCGGCTGCGGTAGACTGCTGAGAATTCTCCACGCTGTTGCCGCCTACGAGGCCCAGGCCGCGTCCACGCAGTTTCCTCGGGTGCTGATAGAAGTCATGTCGCTGGAACTGGCGTCAGAACCGGCCGGCCTGCACGGACAGGAAGCACCCCGGAGCGCGCCCCCGGCGATCACTGCTGCCACGGTCGCCCGCGATCAACCCAGGACGCTGAAAGGCCTCTGGGCTGAGTTGCGCCTGCACACCAAGGCTCACCAGTCGATGCTGGCCGGCTTCCTGGAACTGGCCACGCCGGTCTCTCTCTCCGATGCTGCGCTAACCATCTCGCTGTCCGCGAAGCACAAGGTGGCGGCCGAGACTCTCCAGGCTGACCTGCGGCGAATCGAGGCCATCCTGGCCGAGGTCGCAGGCCGTCCGCTGAAGCTGGTCGTGGAGGTGTCGAGAAAGCCGTCAGCCGATCCGACCCGCGAGCGAGTCAGCAGGATTCTGGGCGAGGTGGAGGAAAGGGAGCAACATTGAAACGTTCCCTTGAGCAACTCGTCTCTTCGCTGGTCAAGTTGCCAGGAGTCGGCAGAAAGACGGCGCAGCGCATCGCCTTCTACCTGCTGAAACAGCCCGATGTCGCCCGCGAGATGGCGGGGTCGATCATCGAGGCCAGCTCCAAGCTTCGGCCATGCCCGATCTGCTTCAGTCTCACCGAGGAGCAGCAGTGCGATGTCTGCTCGGACCCGACCCGAGACCACTCCCTGGTCTGCGTGGTTGAGGAACCGGCTGATGTCCTCACACTGGAGCAGTCGGGTCAGCACCACGGGGCCTATCACGTGCTCGGCGGCATACTTTCGCCGATCGACAATGTCGGACCGGACGACCTGCACGTGGGAGAGCTTGTCTCCCGGGTGGCTTCCGGTGTACGCGAGGTGATCATAGCCACCAACCCCACAATCGAGGGTGAGGCGACCGCGATCTATGTCGCCGAACACCTGAAATCGACCGGCGTGCGAGTCACGCGGATCGCCCGGGGCCTGCCGGTCGGATCCGACCTCGACCTTGCCGATACCGAGACCATACTGCGGGCGCTTGAGGGCCGGCGTGAGCTGTAGACGGCTTGACCGTCTGGCCCGAGAACCCGGAGTTGAAGAGGCTCTCTACTGGAGGAACCAATGAACCTGACACTGACCGGACGCCACCTGGATATCACTCCCTACCTGAAGGCGCATGTGGACGAAAAGATGAAGAAGCTGGACCACTTCAATAGCCACATCATCAAAGCCGAGATTGTCCTCACCAAAGAGGGCGCCAAGGACGTCGCTGAAGGCAAAGTACACATGAGCCACACCGTGCTCGCCGCCAAGGGCCAGGGCAAGGACATGTACATCGCGGTCAACGACGTCATCGACAAGCTGGTCGCCCAGTTGCTTCGGCAGCAGGGCAAGTTCCACGATCGCAGGCGCTCCAATCACACCCCGCCTTCTTCTGATGGAATCTGAGACTCGGCCCATGAACGTCGCCGATCTCCTCGCTGAGAAACGGGAGGAGTGGAGTCTTGAAGTCGCTTCCGGCGGGCAGGGACTTGCCGCCAACGCCGTCGCCACCGGTGACATCAACCGACCGGGCATGGCGCTGGCCGGATACACGAAAGTCTTCCTGCGCGAACGCATCCAGATCGTCGGCAGCACCGAGTTGTCCTATCTCGCCACCATGACCCCGGAGTTGCAGCATGAGGCGGTGCATCGACTCTTCTCATTGCGCCCCCCCTGCGTCATCGTGACCAAGGGACTTAGTCTGCCGGAGGTCTGGAAGACCGAGGCGGACGAATTCAATGTACCGGTCATGACCACGCCGATGGATACGACCCCGTTTATCCACGCCCTGTCTGCCTTCATAGACTACCGGCTGGCGCCCAAGGATTTCGTCAACGGAGAACTGGTGGACGTGTTCGGCGTCGGACTTCTGATCACCGGCGACTCGGGAATCGGCAAGTCTGAATGTGCCCTCGACCTGGTCGATCGCGGACACCGACTGATTGCCGACGACCTCGTCAAAGTCCTTCGTCGCGGCACCGGCATCGTCATGGGCTATTCTGCGGCCCGAACGTCGGAACTGGCCCACCACATAGAGATCAGGGGCGTTGGCATCGTGGACGTCTACAGCCTGTACGGGGTACGTGCTATCCGGATTCAGAAACGCATCGAGGTCGAGGTGAAGCTAGTCCACTGGAAGCCCGGCATGGACTACGAGCGAACGGGCATCGAGGAGAAACTGACCGATATCCTGGGCGTCCGCATCCCGCGGGTGACCATTCCTGTCATACCGGGCAAGAACCTGGCGCTGGTTCTCGAGGTTATCGCCAAGAACCACATCCTGAAGGTCTTTGGCTACGAACCTGCCAAGGTCTTCGATGACGCGCTCACCTCAGTGATGAGCAAGTCCCCGAAGATCGACCCGTTCATCGCCGACGACCCGGAGTAAGGTAGGCCGGCTGTGGTCAGTGCGATCATCACCGGCCAGGGCGACCTGCCGCGAGCCCTGTTGGAGGCAGCGCGTGCCATCGTGCCCGATACCGAGGGCGTCCGCACACTCTCCAATCTCGAATGCCCGATCGGGGAATTGTGCGGAAGGCTTGACCAGGCGATAGAAAGCCTGCCCGAAGGCGACGTCGTGGTTTTCGCCGACATGCTCGGCTCGAGCTGTGCCAACGCCGGGACTGAAGTCAAGCGCAGCCACCCTCACGTCGCCGTACTCACCGGCACCAACCTGGCCATGCTGGTCCGGTTTCTCTATCACCGACGCAAGAAGCCGTTCAACGAACTGGTTCCGTTTCTGGTAGAGACCGGTAGGACCTCGGTCCAGGCAGTCGAGCTCTAGAGCCGGCGGGTCAGGGCACTGCGCCACACACTCTCAGCCTCGCTCAGACTCAGTCGTACGGCAACGTCTCCCCGCAACCCATCAATGATGAGCTCCGGGGCTTCCTGAGTTCGCCCCAGCGCCCGGCAAGGGACTCTGAGACCGGCAGCCAGGTCCTCAAAAGCTCCCCGCTCACGGGGTGATACCTCGCACAGAAACCGGCTGTTCGACTCGCTGAAGAGCAGGAAGTCGTCGCGCTTGAAACGCTGACTCCCGGGAACCTTGCGCAGCGCTATCCGCGCGCCGACTGCCGACGAGAAGCACATTTCAGCCAGCGCTATTCCGAGGCCACCGTCCGAGAGATCATGGCAGGCAGTCACGATGCCCTGGCGAATGGCACTGCCAATCACGACCAAAGTCCGGCGCCCCCGAGATGCGTCGACCTTCGGGACCTCGCGTCCCAGGCCTTGGTGACGACGGAAGTACTCGCTGCCCCCCAGTTCCTCAAGAGTCTCTCCCAGGATGTAGATGAGTGAACCTCCACCCTTGAGGTAAGGCGTGGTGGTGCGCGAAGCGTCCGGGATGACGCCGACGGCGGAGATGAGCAGCGTCGGCGGAATCGGGAGCGACTCGCCGGACTCGGACTTGAATTCGTTGTAGAGCGAGTCTTTGCCGGATATGAAGGGGACGCGGTACTTCCGTCCGATGTCGTAACAGGCCTCAGCCGCTCTGACCAGACCGGCAAGCTGGTCCGGGCGATCGGGACTGCCCCAGCAGAAGTTATCGAGCAGGGCGATCCGCTCGATATCGGCTCCGGCCGCGACGCAGTTGCGCAGGGCCTCGTCGATGGCCGACGCCGCCATCCAGTACGGATCAATCAGGCCGAACCGGGGGCACAGTCCGCACGCCACCACGCACCCGCGCGGGGAGCCTCGTACCGGCATCACCACGCAGGCATCGCTCGGGCCGTTGTTGTTCCGTCCGGAAAACGGCTTGAGCCCGGAAGTCCCCTGCACCTCGTGGTCGTACTGCCTGACGACCCACTCCTTGCTCGCGATGTTCGGGGCCTGCAGCAGCCTGAGTATCTCCCCGGTCAGGTCGAGCCCTATCGGCACCGAAGGGTCGGCGGTCTCCGGGCGCTGCCAATGTGCCTTCTTGGACGTGCCCCGCCAGCCTCGATGCAGGAATCCCATGTCGACATCCGCCACTTGGTGCCGCCGGAACTTGAGCACGAGCCGACGCTTGCCGGTCACCCTGCCGATCACCGTGGCCTCGACGTCATTCGCGGCAGCCAGTTCGAGCAACTCCTTGACCTTGTCCGGATCGGAGAAAACAACCATACGCTCCTGGGCTTCGGAAATCCAGATCTCGGCCGGTGACAACCCGGCATACTTCAGCGGCACGCGATCAAGCCACACCTCGCAACCCTCCTGGCTGGCGAGCTCGCCGATTGCAGAAGAAAGCCCTCCACCCCCGCAATCAGTAACGGTGCTGAACAACCCCCGGTCCCGGGCAGCGAGAATCAGGTCCGTCACCTTCTTCTCCTCAATCGGGTTGCCAATCTGCACCGCGCCGCCGGATATCTCCTCGGACTTCTGGTGCAGCTCGAGTGAAGCGAATGTCACGCCGTGGATTCCGTCCCGCCCGGTTCTGCCGCCGAGGAGGACGATTTGCTGGCCGGGTCGAACGTGCTTCTCGATCTTGTCCTTCGGAATCAGGCCCAACGTCCCGCAGAATACGAGCGGGTTACCGAGAAAGCCCGGATCGAAGTACACGGCTCCGTTGGCAGTCGGAATACCCATCCGGTTGCCGTAGTCACGTACGCCGGCAACGACACCCTTCATCACGCGGCGCGGATGCAGCACGCCCCGCGGCACATCCTCGGATCGGGTGTCGACCGGCGCAAAGCAGAATACGTCGGTGTTCAGGATCGGCTTGGCACCGAGTCCGGTGCCGAGGCAGTCACGAATGACTCCGCCGATGCCCGTCGCCGCACCTCCGTACGGCTCAAGTGCCGACGGATGGTTGTGCGTTTCAACCTTGAAGCTGACGCCGTACCGTTCATCGAACTCGATCACGCCGGAGTTGTCATGGAACACCGAAAGACACCATGGCAGGTTCAACTCCTGGGTCAGCCTGAACACCGTTGACTTGAGCAGGTTCTTCACCTTCCGGCCGTCGATGTCGATCACGCCTTTGAACGTCTTGTGCTGACAGTGCTCGGACCAGGTCTGGGCAAACGTCTCCAGTTCGACGTCGGTCGGGTCGCGGCCAAGACCCTCGAAGTACTTCTGCAGAGCCCGCATCTCGGCCCGGTTCAGAGCCAGGAGCCCGCGCCTGGAAAGCTCCACCAACTCCGGCGCGCTGAGCCCGCGCAGCTTCACTACGCCCTTGCGGAAACGGTATGGCCTGGTATGGACGAAGACCTGCTCGCCGGGTTTGGCCGTGTGCTGGATTACCGGGTTGACCAGCAACCCTTTGACTACCAGCCTTCGTGTCGAGTCGTCATTGCGTCGGCCCCGGCCGCCGCCGAATTCGAACTCATACGCACGGCCGCTGCGGATCTCAACGTGCTCAAAACCGAGGTCGGACAGCGACCGGGCGATGCTCTCCACGCTCGGGTCCATCACTCCCGGATTGTACAGGACCTCTGTGCCGGTGGACCCGACAGCCGCCGGCAGGACGCGGAAGCTTTCACAAACCGGGTCACAGAGCACCTCGGCGGCAATCCGTTCGGCTTCCGCCCTGCCAATATCACCCTCAAGGTAGTGCAGGCGCGTAATCCGGACATCGGCGGATTCGCCGCCCGCTATGTCCCGGATGTCGGACTCGAGCGCCTTGGCTTCGGGATCGGTTGTCGTCTTGGTAGTCTCTATACGCCAGAGCACAGGCCAAGATAAGCGAAACTCACTTTGAGTCAAGAAAGGCACGCTGGAGCGTGCCCGATGGAGAGACTAAGCTTGTCCGTTCCGCTATTCGCTGATCAGTTTCTCCAGTTCCTTGTCTAGCGAATCCT
Source organism: candidate division WOR-3 bacterium (assembly GCA_016867815.1). Classification (NCBI taxonomy): domain Bacteria; kingdom Pseudomonadati; phylum Caldifarciminota; species Caldifarciminota bacterium. The sequence goes on from VGIR01000020.1 coordinate 27,331, forward strand.
CACTGACCCGTCCGGCTCCCAGGCTGGAACGCGTGAAGGCGTTCACCTTCGCCCTCGTACTCACATACTCAGACCTGAAGCTGTCCGCCGCTGTCTTCCGGTTCTCTCGCTTGATGGAGTCCAGCGCGGCCAGGTCAACCTGCAGGACGGCGATAGCGCTGTCGCACTCGCGGCTCAGTGAATCCTGCAAAGGCGTGAAGTTATGCCGGAGCCGCTCCCGAGTCAGGCGACAGCGGGCCGCCAGGTTGAGGGTCTTCTTCCGATAGGAGGCGCGGAAGACTACAAGCGCGGTATCGGGAGGAGCAGTTCGCAGAGATGGAGGAAGCGGCTCGGGTTTGACGCCGCGGAAGCTCCTGACGACCACGAACAGCGCTACGGCCAGCGCCACCACGGCCAGGACCACTCCGACCGAGGTCGGCGTGCTACCCGTGCGCCGCCGCCCGGAATCCGGAGTCCGCTGTTCACTCACGACCCGTTACACCTCGCTGCCGGAAGACATCTGCACCCGCAAACGCATCATTATCCTTGACTATGGCCATGGTTCTGCTTTAATACGTGTGCTGATTGCGGGGTGGAGCAGCCCGGAAGCTCGTGAGGCTCATAACCTCAAGGTCGCTGGTTCAAATCCAGCCCCCGCTACTCCCCAACCTATCCCGTGCCCGCGCCGCCTGCCTTGGTGTGGCGCTTCGCGCGCATGACGGTGGCGCAGCGATGTCATCAGCACTGCTGGTTTCTCCTACTCCCGCTACTTCGCTCCCAGCACTTCTCTGTATTTCGTCAGGACGAACCAGTCCTTCTCTTCCAGCCTCCGCGCCGCGAGACTGATACGCAGGGAGTCATCAAGTACCGTGCCGCACGCCGCCACCGCCTGTATCCGTACGAAGTTGTCTGGGTTGGAGACATGGGAAGCGAATGTGGAACGGCAGCGGACCCGCAGGTCCTTGTCCGCTTGCGTGGTATCGAGCTTGGCAACCAGGGCACCGGCAGTCCTGAGCGCGTGCCCCAGCGCCACCGGTTTGAGGCCGGGCATGCCGGCCAGCAGCGGCTCGAGACTGGGCCGGCCCATGGCAACCAAAGCCGCCTCCGCCGCGGACCGGACCGTGAAGTACCGGTCCGCCAGCGTCCGAATCAGTTCGGGAACGGCAACCGGGTTCTTCAGCTTGCCGCACGCTTCGCTGGTGACAATCCGCGAGATCTCCATCTTGTCCTTCAGCAGGTATAGTACCCGCGGCACCACCAGCGAGTCACCGATGTCGCCGAGAGAGTAGACGCCCCGGCGCGGGCTGATCCGCTTCGCCTTGAGCGCGACGTAGACCGACTCCACCGCGTCGAACGCGCTCCGGCCCAGCTTGCCGAGGAAGTAGGCGCCGTTGTTCCGAGCCAGATACCGGTCATCCCGGAGCGCCTTGAACAAGTAGGGCTTCGCGGAATCAGGCCAGGCCTTGACAAGTACCTCTATCGCCTCGGATTCCAGCCCGTCCTTCGTGTCCATCTTCTTCTCGGCGACGTAGGCGAGCGCCTTCGGCCCGAGCTTGACCAGCTCCTTGCGCGCCCGCTCCACCTTCTTGATGACGTTCCCGACCCGCCACATCGAAGCGGTTTTGAACACGCTCTCGACCGGCGCGATATCTGTCGTGTCGATGCTCGCGAGCGAGGTGTCCACGTCCGGCTCGAAGTTCTCGACCGACGCCGGCCGGTCGAAGTCCAGGCCCGATCCGTAAGTACCCTTGGTCCAGAAGGCGCGTTCGGTCGCCACGTTCCGCTGGCTGTACTTGTCCGTACCCGCCAGGTCAGCAAAGATGCCCATGCCTCCGAATCCACGCGCGAAGTTGCTCGACCCCTGGCCCAGCAACGAGTCCTGGGTCACGTAGCAGTCGTTGCCGTCCTCGTCAATCAGGAACGCGGCCGAGTTGGTCAGGCCGATGCCCTGACCGCCGGAGCAGCAGTAGTAGTCGTCGCCTTTCCGGTCAACCAGCGCGCCGACCGACAGGTCGTGACCCTGGCCCTGAGCCGGACCCAGGCGCGTGATGTAGGTATCGCAGCCTTCCTCGTCAACGAGAACGCCGACCGACAGATGGATACCCGCGCCCTGCGTATACTGCGCCGCAGTGTAGTGGTCATAGCCTGACCCATCCCAGATCATGCCCAGGGAGTACCAGTAGCTGGTAGCCTGGCAGAAGACCTCGCCATCATAGAAGTCATTCCCGCTGCGGTCGCACAGAAAGGCCACACCGCCGCCCGCATCCGGCCTGCGCCCGATGGCAAACCCGTGCGAGAACGAACGGTACTCGTGCGGCAGCAACGGCACGTGCAGGTACTTGCCGCCGGCCCGGTACACGTCGTTACCTTCGAAGTCGGCTAGTGTCCCGGCCGCCCAGGTCGAGGCAAATCCCTGGCCGTAGCACCAGCAACGATAGCTGTCGTTGCCGCTATTGTCCGCGAGCAGAGCGTTCCCGAAGTCGCTCGCGCCCTGGGCGAAGAAACCGGCGTCGTACAGGTCAGTGCCGGCCAGGTCCCACAGGAGACCGGTGCCGAAGATGGACGCGCCCTGCGAATAGTGTTTAGCGCGGTATACGTCATCGCCCTGACAGTCGATGAGCACGCCCGCGCCGAACAAAGCTGCGCCCTGGCTGAACAGCCGGTCCGACCAGTAGTAGTCGTTGCCCGCCATGTCGAGCACCGTGCTGAACGGCTTGGACAGCATCCCGACCGCGCCACCCGCCCGGTTCATGTACCGGTCGTTCCCTCCCAGATCAATGATGATGCAGCAGTCATCGCGGTACACGTTGTCACCACGGTTGCCTACAATCACGGTCCCCCACTCCGACTCGGCTCGGAATGCGACACCACCATCAACGCCCGGTGCGGTCCGGGCCTCAGCCTCGTTCGCCATCGGCCACGGGCTGGACGCGACGAGCCTCCGCGCCTCAGCCGCGGCCATGGTCACGGCCAGCCCGGACATGGCCAACGCGTGCCGGTCGAGCTTGCGCACGTACACGCACAAGGTCTCGAGCTTGAACTGACGGCTAGTGTCATACTCCCTGCCGAATTCGCGGTGAAGCTTGCCGCTGAACGACTTCTCAAGCGAGTCGTCCTCGTCCTTCCAGAAGTCGGCGGCCTCGCCCAGCAGCCCGTCCAGTTCGTAGGGCGAGAGCTTCGCTACGGCCTGTTTCAGGTACTTGTCTCCGACCCGATAGCTGCCCAGCAGGAGATTGATGGGCCGGGCGAGCGCGCCGAGCGCTTCGGTGCCGGGCAACTGCTTCTTCGCTTCGGCCTCGACCTCGCGCCAGAGCTTTGCCGAGTCACCGGGAGTGATCCCGCAGTCCAGCACCCGCCACTGGTCGAGCATCTTCCCAGCCGGCAGCGACTCAAGCAGGATGGTGCGGGTCGCCGTGGACTCGGTGTATGCTACCACGTCCAGCGGATGATCGAGCAGCCGGTCTACCACCTTCAGTCTGAAGAAGCTGTCAACCGCCCACTGCTTGAAGAAACCCAGCTCCTCCACCTGCATGCCATTCGCATCCATCCCGAGCTTGATGGCGGACATGCTCAGCGAATCGATACCCTTGACCGCGGGCAGCGAATCCGCGGCCACAACCGCGGCCAGGGCCAGTGACAGAACCACGAGCAGCTTACGCATCTTTGTTCTCCTTAGTAGGCAGGTGAATCTATACCTGCTTCCGCGAATGTCAAACTCCCCAGACATGTGTTCGAGTGGCCCAGTGCTCAAGTGCTCCAGTGTCTGACTTTAGACCCATTCGGATCCTGGGGCTCTCTTGGTGTCTTTGTGTCTTGGTGGTGAAGTCCGGTTCCTTGCTCCCGTGATCTGCATTCTGGTTTCTGACTTCTGAGCTATCCGGTTCCTCACCTTGGTACCAGCCATTCCAGCGGATCGACCGACTTGCCGCCGACCCGGAACTCGAAGTGCAGCGTGTCTTCGGACATGGCAATGACGCCGCCCTTGGCCACCTTGCCGCCGACCTTCACCTTCACCTCGCTCAGCCTGGAATAGATGCTGTGGACCCGATTCCCGTGGTCGAGGATGACCATGCGGCCATAGCCCATGAAGATATCGGCGAAACTGACCGTACCCGAGTCAACGGCAACGACAGGACCTCCGTTCCTTGTGGAGATGTCGATCCCGGTGTTCTTGGTAACGGTCCCGTACTTCGGGTCGACAACCGTGCCGAACCGTGTAACTACCTGCCCCTGTGCCGGCCAGGGCAGAACCCCTCTCCTCTTGTCCACAACCGTCTTCAGACCGGGTTTGACTGCAACCGGCCTCGGCTGCGGTCTACCCCGGGCGTAGCGCGGGTTGCCGGTGTAGAACGCTCCACAACCTGCGACTATGAACATGGCGGTGGCAGTCAGAGCGAGAAGGCGTCGTGTCGCCGGCTCGCGCCGCACGCGGATACGCACCCACAGTTTCTATCCGATAACTGCGCCCAAGTCAACGCCGACTCAGACCCGAACCCCGGGCATCCGGCCGGTACTGCGCAGCGTGAGATGGTGAGCAGCCCGAACCAGGAACGCAGATCCACTGCAGACCATGCTTGAAGATCGTAACGACATTGGCGGGTCGGCCATAGGAACTGTGGCTTCAAGCCACCGGCAAGCAGGAGTAAGTGGAGATTCATTGACACCAGCCGTCACATCAAGGATAATGTCTTGTCTAGTCCGCCGGTCCGACTAAATCTGGAGGTATGTTCGTGCGAAAGATACTCCTGGTATCTGCTTTCTTCCTTATGCTCGCCTCGACAGGAGTGGCCTATGAGCTGCTGGCGAACGGCGATTTTGAACAGACAATCGATGTCGGCTGGGTCCAAGCGATCAAGAGCGAGGCCGGAACGTATCTCTTCGAGCGCGCGGACACATTCGGGCAGCCGACTTCGGGCTTCGCCGCCAAGGTCCACAAAGAGCTCGCCCGCTACGCGTCACTGCGACAGACGGTCGACGTACCCACTGCCGATCTGACGCTGAATTTCGATGCCCGGCTCAAGATCGGCGGCGGTTCGTCGACCTGCTGGCCGGTAGCCTCTGTTTGGATCAGGTACGCCGACGCGTCCGGGCTCGAACTCGGCAACACGCGCATATGCCTGAGCAGCGTGTACTCGACCTGGACAAACAGCGACACGGTCCACCTGATCGAGATAGCCGACACCACCGGTGCCTGGCACAGCTACACGCTCAACCTGAAGGATGAATTGACCACCAACCTGACGGGCATAAACCCGGACAGCGTGGCCAAGGCTACGATCGACCTGTACGCATACGACAACGGCACCTGAAGCGGCGGCTGGGCGGAAGTTTCCGCCGACAATGTATCGCTCTCCCCGACCGCTATCGAAGAGGGTCGCACTTCGCCCAACCTGAACTCAGAGGTTGTCGCGAGACCGAACCCGTTCACGACCGCCACGACGATACGCTGCGCCGCACCGCTGTCGCTCCGAGACGACCTGCGTCTCTATGACGCGGCCGGCAGTCTCGTACGCACGCTACCGGCAGGAGGTTCCCGCGTCCTCAGCGGCTACGGCCTCAAGCCGGGCGTATACGTCCTCCGCGCCGGAGAACAGAGCACGCGCATGGTAAGGGCCGCCGACTAGAGTCCTACTTCCTCGCTGCGCGGGCTCCCTCGGGAGCCCGCGCCCTTTCGCTGCCGGGTTTGCACCGGCGGCGACCCGAGCTATCATCTGATAATGTCACACTTGGTAGTCGGGGGCCGCGCGGCCCGTTCCGCTGGTTGCGCGATGATTGTCTGCGCGCTTCTAGCGGCTGTGGCGTCTTCTCAACCCATGAGCGGTATCTACCCGATCGGGTCCGGCGGGCCGGGAGTAGACAGCTTCGCGACGGTGCAGGCCGCGGCCAACGCGCTGAACGCACGTGGCCTGGGTGGCAATGTCGAGTTCCCGATAGCCCAGTTCGTCTATTCCGGGCCGGTCGCGCTCAGAAGCGTCGCTGGCAGCCGCAACTACACTACCAGGTTCCTGCCCAAATCAACCGGTGCGACTATCGACGCGGGCGGCGCGCGCTACGCATTCTCGGTTGAGAGCACGCACAACGTCACGGTTCAGAACCTACGGTTTCAAGGCGTGCGCGACACCGGCAGCGCCTGCATCCGGTTTGCCGATTCGGACTCGGGACTGGTCTGGACCTGCCGGATGGTTTCCGATTCCGCCGCGACCGGCCTGCGGGTGGACCGGGCCTTGAACTTCCGCCTCGACTCCTCACGCGTGCAGGGAGCGATGCGCGCGTCGGGAAGCCGGGGCATCGACTTCCGGGATTGCCGGTTCACCTGGGTCTACAGGTGCTCGATACTAGGCACGCTGAACACCGGTATCTCGATTGTCGGCGGCAACGACAACGTGACGATGATGACCGGCATCAAGACGGCAAGTGATACCGGGTACCGGGTCGTCAACTCGCCGCGGATGGCGGTGGATAACCTCGCCGTCCACGGACGTACCGACTACGGACTGCACATTCTCAACACTCCACTGGTGTGCATTGACAGCACGTTGATCTACGGTACGAACAAGCAGGCCGTCTACATCGAGTCCTGTGATTCTCTCAACTCGACGGCCCTCATGATGGCCGGGACGGCCGAACGTGGGGCGCGAGTCATCCGGTCCAGAGGCTGTAATTTCATGCGCCTGACAATCCAGAGCGGGCCAGTTCGCGGCCTCGAACTCGACCACTCGCCCAACTGCCTCGTGGACAGCTTGCAGGTCGTGAACGTGGACAGCGATACCGCCATCGGCGTCCTGCTCGACTCTGCGCCCGGCAGCGTGTTCCGCTGGGCGATGATCTACGGCAGCTACGGCACGGCGGTCTCGGCCAGTCAATCCTCAGGAAGCCGCTTCGTCCACGCGCGGGTGCACGGCGCTGCCGCAGATGCGGCTATCTCCTTCCTCCAGAGCAGCGGCGTGCGCGTGAGCCCCTGTTCGCTCATCTGCGATGCCCCGGTTTCGGTAGCACTGGGCGACAGCTGCAACGACGATACCCTTACGCGGATGACAGTATTGGGGACAACCGAGAAAGGCATCGTTGCGGCCGACTGCCGGGGTCTGGTGGTAGCCAACAACTGCCTGCGCGGTTGGACCCGCAGCGGCATTGAACTGGTTCACGCCCAGTCGCCGCGGATCTACTACAATACAATTGTCGGACCGGAGAGTGCGGGCTACGCAGGCGTCTACTTCTTCGCGGCAGAGGGAACGGGAGCCGAAGCTAAAGACAACATTGTCTGGAACCGGGGTCTCGGCTCTTCGGCCTGCTTCCGAGTCGACGGCCCATTCCCGTTCGCCCCCGGCGCCAGCGACTACAACGACCTGTACGCTTCAGGCGGCGGCAGCGTCGCCCGCGTGAACGACACGGTCTTTGCCGGGCTTGCCCAGTGGCGTGCGCATCCGGCTGCGCCTGACCCGCACAGCCTCTCACGCGACCCGCTATTCGTGCCCGGCGACAACTACCATCTTGCCGCCGCATCGCCCTGCCGCGACTCGGGAATCCCCATTGCCGGGTTCCTCTACGACCTCGAGCTCGACCAGCGCGACGCGCTCTCGCCCGACATCGGCGCGGACGAGTACACGCCCGGCGCGGTCAGTGAGGCGCAGCCCGCGGGCCGTCTCCCCCGCTTCGAGCTGCACGGCACTCCTGCCAGTCGAGGCTGTGCAACCCTGGTAGTGGGCCCCGGCATTTCCGGCCGTCTCGACGTAACGGTCATAGGTGTTGACGGACGTACCGTTCTCAAGCTCGGGATTCCCAACCCGGCCCCGCAAGAGAGGATTGACCTCAAAGGCCTTCCAACCGGGGTCTATCTTGTCAGAGTCGGCCCGGGCCGGGCCGCCGCTTTCAAGTTGGTGGTTCAGAGGTAAGCGGACACAGCCTGTCCGCGCTGTCGGGTTCGTTCCACGCCGCTACCCGATAGCCACACGACGACCGTTGTCAGGCAGCATCCAATCCGCCGGATGGTAGAGGAGTCCGGGAAAGTGACTCCTGTTCCTCGGCCCACTCCCCGGCATCGCCATCTTCCTCCCAAGCCGATTTGACACGATGAACCCGTCGGTCTAGACTGTCGGCATGCCGTCAGGCCTCCGCCCGGCTCCGCCAAGCGGGAAAGGAAACGCCGACCGGGTCCACGGACACTTCGTCTTTGACCGCCGGCGTGGGCGCGTCATCCCGCCGTCAGAACATGAACACAACGCGTAGCCTGCCGTCTGCTGCCGAGTGGCCGGAACAGATCCGTGCCGGCGTCCGTGCCGAGCGGGTCGAGATGGAGATCTCCGAGTTGTCCCGGCAGACGATAGCCGGTCCGGATGCAGCCAGCCGACCGGACGCCGATGGAACCCGATCTGCAGGTGACCGTCTTATCCTTGACGGAAGGCAACTGGCTGCGGCGCTGGAACGGGGAACCCGGGAACCGCAGCACCCGTTCCACGACCTGGGAGCCGAGTTCGCCTATCCCCTGGCCCCGCTGCTCAATGAACTGCGGGTCCAGGGAGGCCTGATGCAGCTGCTGGGCGATATCCTGAATGCCCCCGACGAACGACAGGGTCCGCAGCCGGACGCCCTGCTCCACCCGCGCTGGGCCGAGGCGCGCGAACTCTACGCCGAGGGCTGTGCCAAAGCCGCTGAGCTGCTCTTCCCGGAGGCGCTGGAGTGGCTGCGCAAAGCCGAGGACCGCTACCCCACCGACTTCTCAGTCCAGTTCGAAATCGGCTGGGTCTACCTCTACGGAGTGTCGCGCGACGACAGCGTGTTCGACCCGGTGGAGGCTGAGTCGCACCTGCGCCGCGCCGTTCGCTACGGCCAGGGCGCGGTCCGGCGCCGTCCGGAAATGGCTGCGCCGGCAGCCGAGGCGATGCTGCACCTCTCCATTGCCTGCCATCTGCTGGGGAGGACCGAAGAGGCGCTGGGGCTGAGCGTCGATGCGTGCAAGGTAAGCCCGAAACTCTCGCAGGCCTACTACCACCGGGCCAAGTACGCGTCACTGCTCGGCCGGACCGATGAGGCGGTGACCGCGACCGGCGGGGCGCTGGCCCTTGACCGGCGCTTCGCGCTGACCCTGGACTCGGACCTCGACCTGGCCCCGGTAGCTGTTGCCATGCGTCAGATGCTGGATGAACTGAAGGCCGAGGCCCGGCGGCGGGCGGAACGGGCCGTCATCCCCGGCTCGGAACTGGAAGGCATGAAGGCCGAGGCAGCCGCGCTCAAGACCCGGCTGGCCGGACTGGAGACGCGACTGCGCAACGTCGAAGCGCGGGCTGCAAGCTATCCGGCCGACTACGCCGAGATGCCGGGCGTCACGACCGATGTCAGGCGTTCGTTTGACGAAGAAGACCGGAACGCGCGCCGCGCGCTGGAGAGGCTCGGCCGGGTGGTGTCCCGCGCCGAGGCCTCGCTGGCCGAGGCCGAGACCATGTTCTCCCGCTGCCGAAGCCTGGCGGCCGATGACACGCTCTTCGCCCTGCAGGATGTGCTGCTGCTGGCGGGCGACGCGACGACGCCGCTGCGTCGGGCCACGGCCAACCTCGCCGATGCGGTCCAGTATACGCGGGCCGGCGATGAACACATTCCGCGCCTCGAGGGCCAGATGGGCGCCCTCGCAGCTGAGGCCGAAAAGAACCGCGCTGCCCGGCGCAACTGGGGCCTGAGGGACTTCGCTTCCCGGTTCGCCTGGCGGCTTCCCGGGTTCCTGATTGCCGGCGCCGTGGCCGGCGCCCTAATTCGGACCGGCCTCTTCTTCGCTTCCGGCCAGTTCAAGACCCTCGGGCTAGACGGAGTATTCTCTGCCGCGCCGGCAGCTGCCGGGCTGGGTGCGGCCGCGGGTGCGGTCGCGGCGGCATTCCGGGCGGTCCGCAGGTTCGGCCCGGCAAAGAAGTAGCGAACCACCGTGACGCCAGTGCGCCCGACCGGCACGTCACCCACGGAGTCTGCCAAGCTTCATAACTAACCGGAGTAGAGAATGGCCGAAGACCAATCCGCGGTAAGGTTCGTCAACGACCTGCTGGCGCGGGCCGTGGCCGAGAACGCGTCGGACGTCCACATTGAACCGCAGGAAAACCAGGTGCGGGTGCGGATAAGAGTGGACGGCATGCTCAGAGATACGGATCGCCCGCCCCTGGCGATGGGCCCGGCGATCACCGCTCACATCAAAGTGCTGGGCGACCTCGACATCTCCGAGAAGCGAATGGCGCAGGACGGAAGGTTCGACCTGCGCGTAGCCGCCCGCACCATCGACGTGCGTCTCTCCACCTTCCCGACCATCTACGGCGAATCGGTGGTGCTGCGGCTTCTGGACCGGGCGCAGAAACCGCTCTCTCTCACCGAGTTGGGCATGGGCGCGGGCATGGCTACCGAGTTCGAGAAACTCTTCCGCCAGCCGCACGGAATCCTGCTCGTGACCGGGCCGACCGGTTCGGGAAAGACCACGACCCTGAACACGGTTCTGCATGACATCCGCTGCGAAGAGAAGAACATCGTCACCATCGAAGACCCGGTCGAGTACCGGCTGGGCGGGATCCGCCAGTGCCAGGTGAACCGCAAAGCCGGGATTACCTTCTCCGAAGGGCTCCGCTCCCTCCTCCGCCAGGACCCGGACATCATCATGGTGGGAGAGATCCGCGACTCCGAGACGGCTGAGATCGCCTTCCAGGCGGCGCTCACCGGCCATCTCGTCCTCTCCACCCTGCACACCAACGACGCGGCCGGCGCCCTGACCCGCCTGGTGGACATGAAAGTCGAACCCTTCCTCATCTCCTCGAGCGTGCTCGGCGTGCTGGCCCAGCGGCTGGTGCGCCGGGTCTGCAAGCGGTGCGCGGAGTCGTACGTGCCGCCCGAACCGATCCTCCGCCGCCTCGGCGCTCAGTCGGGCGCCAAGTTTAAACGCGGCGTCGGCTGCCCGGAGTGCAACGACCTCGGCTACCGCGGCCGCATCGGCATCTACGAACTCCTGCCGTTGGATTCGACGATTCGCCGGATGGTGATGGAGAACAAATCGGCCGACGACATCAAACAGCTTGCGGTCAAGATGGGCCTGGTACCCTTGCGGGAAGACGCGGCGGCCAAGGCTCGCGCCGGGCTGACCACAGCCGAAGAAGTCATCCGCGTCACTCAGGACGCGCCGGTCTAGGTCGGCAAGACACCCCTGTAGATAGTCGCGGGCGGGGTCCGGCAGCGGAACCCCGCCCGCATAGCAGACCGAGCCGTTACGGTGCAACCGGCGCTACCACGTTGAAGACGTCGGTGCGGATGGCCTGCAACACGGCCTCGGTCAGGCCGCGCGCCTTCCACTTCGCCACCTGCACCGCCGCTTCCTTCGACATCGTTTCGCCGGAGATGTCCTTGCGCGTCAGCGCCCACATCTCCCGGCCGAAGCAGAGGTAGAACGGCAGCTGGATGACCGAGACGCCGGCGCCGTCGCAGACCTGCTTGACCTGCA
>VGIR01000021.1 GCA_016867815.1 candidate division WOR-3 bacterium
AGAACTTGCACGAATCGGCGTCGAGGTTCCCTGCGTGGCAGACCCTGCGCCTGCCGCACCCTCAAGTCGTGTCAATTGTAGAATGGATGTTCTCGCCTGTCAACAGGCAGGGAGATCTAGGAATAGTCACCCATTCGGCGTCTCGCTGTGACCAGTGCCAGGCACGCCATTCCAAGAGCCTCCGGGCAGATTCAGCTTCAAGCCACAAGCCGCAAGCCCACAGCTAGCTCAAGCGCAAGCCGGCTGACGGCTGACGTTTCCCGCTGGCTCCTGGTCCTTTTCCTCCCGACCTTTCCGTTCCCCTCCCCTATTCCTGAGTCCAAACCCCGCGGTTCATTTAGGTGAACGGCTACGTCCCGAGCCCGGCCAGAAGCCTCGCCGATTTGACATAGCCAGAGTCCGGAGTATTCTACTCCCGATGGTTGGCGGATTCCTCCCGGCCATGACGGAAGTGAGATAAGTAATGTCCCCGGAACTCCCCTAGCTCGGATTCGATACCAAGCGTTCCGGCCATCGTCCCTCTTGACGTCGGTTGGGTGCTTTTCTATAATACCTCATGTCGCTGGTAGTGGCTCTCAAGGCGAAGGACGCAATTGTCATGGCTGCGGACAGTCGAGGGACTATCGGAGACCCGCGAGGCCTTACGGCCATCAACGACAAGCAGCAGAAGCTCTTTCCTTGTGGTTGCTGCGGTTTGGGGCTAGTTGGGTCGATGGAGATGGGAACCGCGCTCTTGGACGTTCTGGAGAATCAGGCGCGAATCCAGGACGTGGCGAATGTGGATGACGCCGCAAGGGTAGTAATGCAGCACTCCGCCACATCGTTTGGGCAGTGGTTTGGCAACATCGCGCCAGACAAGCGGCCGGTCGTAATCATAACTCTTGCTGGCTACCGTGATCCTCGGGGCGCTCAACCAAAGCCCATGGTCTACAATCTCAACAGCCAGGTTAACTTTGCCCCGCAGTTATTCGGCGATGCCCCAGCCCTATCGGGGGTTCCTCAGTATGCAGTGTATCTGGTCCACCGCTACTATGACCCGACTATTCCGACTGAGAAGGCGAAAGCTCTTGCCGAATATCTTATTGCCGAGACAGCCTCACAAGACCCCAAAGTTGGCGGTCCGATTCGTATGTCGATGATTTCGGCGGCATCTGGCTATGCACCGCTTACTGAAGAAGAGGTATTGGCGGTCCACAAGTCTAACGAGACGTTAAATGCGCGCCTACGCGAGTTCTTTGTCACGGGGGGTCCTCAATGACCGCTCAAAAGATAGCTGAAGGGGCGTATTTTGTCCCCTCCTATTCAACTCTAACTATCGAACCATCATTCGGATTCTACTCGACGCAGACGGTTCTAGTCGGTGATGACGAGCCGGAATCGGATGACTCGGTGGTCCGCTAGTTCGAGGCGCTAGTCAGCGTTCGGAGCAATTGCGGGTCGCGGACGGCGGCTCCTTCTCCCACGGCATTCTGGATTGTAGGTTGTCCGTCATAGATTAGCCGCGACAGCCCTCGGCTTTGCGCCGGTGCAACGCGGAGCGAGTGCCTGGCTGGTGCTGCCGCGCAAAACATCCTAGCGTGCAACCGCCACTGGCCGCGGCCGAAGGCCGAGGGTTTCCAGCTACCATTTCCACGCGAGAAACGGCGAGAAACGGGGACGATACCCAATTGCTTCCGAAGCGCATCTAGGCAGTGTACCTTCGCTTCAATCGCCAGCCCCAAGCCTCAGCCGTAAGCTCTCCCCCGCCGATTTGACATGCAGCGCGACTGCGTCGCAGCTCAAGCACAAGCTCAAGCCGGCTGACAGCTTCCTGCCACTCGATCCCTCTATCCCTCGATCACTCGATCCCTCTCTCCTTCCATTTGACATCCCTGCCCACAGACTTGACTGATCAGGCACAGATGCTATCCTAGCGCGTGCGTTCACTCGGTCCGGTTTTGGCTGCCGGCACCTTCGGCTCGCTTTGGCTGGCCATCAGCCTGATTGGGGGTCTGTTCGCGCTCTGCGCTATGGCCTTCTGGGTCTGGATACTGGTCGAGGTGCTGACCCGGGAGACCGACGAGGGCAACAACCGGCTGATCTGGGCGCTAGTCATCGTGTTCACCCACTGGATCGGCGCGCTCATCTACCTGCTGGCTCGGCGGCAGGAACGGATCCACAAGCTCGGCCGGTAGTCCGGACCGGGCCGAACACTAGCACAACCTCAGGCCGGCTGACCGCTTAGGACCGATCAGCCGGTCAAAACTAAACGGTCTCCAGCTGGCTGAGGAAGTAGTTGCGGTCTTCGTCCTTGGCGATGCCTTTGGCCGCCTCCCGCGCCAGTCCGAGGTAGCGGTCACGTTCAGGCTGGTTGCCCCCGACCGAGTTCGCGCGGGCCAGGGCTTCGTAGGCGAAGGCAAGATCGAAGTCGGCTATGCCGTGGGACTGGCAGAGCTCGAGCGCGCGACGGCCATGGTGCAGCGCCGGCTCAGCCCGCTTCAGCACGGCATAAATGTGGGAAAGCTGCTGCTCGCCGCGAGCGAGGTTGACCGGCTCACCGACCTTGCCCCAGTGAAAGCGCGAGGCGTGCCCGGCATGAATCAACTCATCGACCTCTTCGGTCGTGCGCTCCTTCTTGTCGAGAAGATCCCAGGTCCGATTGAACAGCTCTGCTGCCATCTTCCTGTGAAACTGCTCCTCGGTCATCGTCTGTCGACTATTCTCACTCACGTTTGCCTCCTTTGGCTATGTGCATACGCTAGTTCTGTATCAGACCGCCTGCAATGCAGAGGGATTCACAAAGACCCCGGTCCGATGGACGCCTGGCTCGACGCCGCGGGGCGGCCCGAAGGCCGCCCCGATCTCAGAAAACGCTAAACCGGCGCTAGCGGCTGAGCAGTACTTTGCCCGTAGCCGAGTTCTGCCCGGCTTCGAGGCGGTAGAGGTAGATGCCGGACGGCACGAGCCTGCCCAGGCCATCGCGCCCGTTCCAGGCGGCCGAGTAGTAGCCGGGTTTGAGCTCGCCCTCCTGCAACGTGCGGACCAGCGCCCCAGTGGCCGAGTAAACCGAAAGCCGGGATGAGGTCGCACGCGGTATGGCATAGCGGATCGCCGTGGAGCGGCCGAACGGGTTGGGCGCTGCCCGGTCAAGGCTGAATACCCGGGGCAGTCCCCTGCCTTCTTCAATGCCGTTCGTCGAACGCACCACGACCGATTCCCTGACCACGTTGTTACCCGTGTTCGCGTCGCCCGCCAGGCCGGTGGAGCAGGTTACGGCGAAATTCCCGAGCGTGTCGGCCGCCCAGTCCGCAAAGCTCACCGTGTCCACGCCGCCGACGCCCAGGGTCAACCGCACCGAATCGCTGTAGCCGGAGCCGATGGTGAACCAGACGTCGAGCGTCTCCGCAAACGTCCCGAAGTTCCTGACTTCCGCGGCCGGTGCGACGACCGTACCGGAATCGACCGTGTCGGTCGGAGCGGTGATGAAAGTCGCGGTCACGTCGTGGAACTCCACATCGCCCATGACGCCGATGGCGGCGAGGGCGAACGGCTGCGGGCCCTGCGGCACGTTCCTGGCCTTGACGACGACGCTCCAACTGCCGACCTCAGGGCTGTTGATGCGGGTGCACTCCTCGACGTTCAGGGAGTCGTTGATGCCGCCGGTAGCTGACTGGCCGCCCGAATAGACGTTGCCCTTGTAGGGGGTCCCGCTGGGCGAGTAGACCGTCAGGTTGATGTCGTTGACGCAGACGTAGGAGGAGCGCATCGTGCCCGGGTAGTCGGTCCAGCAGAGCGTGACGCGGAAGGGCTTTCCCGCGGCGGTCACGTCAATCGGTATAACCACCGAATCACCGGTCTCCAGGCCGATGGTGTCGTCCAGCACCCAGAGCCGGGAGGTGTCGCCAGCGAAGTAGAGCGAGGAGTCAAGGTCAACGCGGCCCCAGCCCACGTTGTTGTCCGGCACGGTGTAGCCGGCAATATCGTTGTCCGCGCCGACAATGCCGACTGCCTTGTTGAGGGCAGCTGAGATACCCATCCGCGTGCCCGTCAGCGTGTCGCCGGTCGGATAGTAGCCGAGTTGAAAGTAGTTGCGGATAAGCGCCATCGCCCCGGCCATGTTCGGTGTCGACATGGAAGTACCGGACATCAGGACATACCCGTTCGGGTTGGAGTTGTCGGCCGACATGATGTCCTCAGCCGGCGATACCAGCTGCGGCTTCCTGCGGCCGTCCGAGGTCGGGCCGCGCGAGCTGGATGAGAAGATCTGCCGGCACGAGGTGCCCGGTCCGGTGCCGCCGGTCGAGATGATGTTCTTGGCATTGACCGGGTGCCCCATCTCGTTGACGCCCCGGTTACCCATCGAGTTGCAGTGCATGAACTTACGGTGGTTCCAGGTGAACTGGTCCGCGGTCATATCGGTGAAGACGTACTGGTTGAAGCTGTCTTTGCGGGAGTAACTCATCGAATTGTTCAGCGCGCGCAGGCTGTCAACGTGCACGTCCAGGCCAGAATCCGGGCCGCGGAAGAAGACGGTCATGTCCCAGTTGGACGGGAGGCTGTTGAAGTTCTGGAAGAAGACCCGCGCGCCCTTGGCCAACCCGTCGTTCCAGGAAGTTCCGCCCACCTCGTCATCCGAGCCGCAGAGCGTACCGGTCGTGTGCGTGCCGTGGGAGTCTGAGCCGTTGGAGCCACGGTAGGCGACGACCTTGCGATGGTTGGGACCGGGAGTGTTGCTGACCGTGTCCCGGAACTGGTTGTGGGCGATGTTCATCGGCCCGTCGGTAAGCCCGACGAGCATGCCGCGACCGTACACACCTTTGCGCCAGATAGTCCGGGTCGTGTCGGACGCGGAGTACCCGTGCTGGTCCACCCATTGCGTGTCCATGTTGTCGGGCGTCATCGGCGTATACGGCTCGACCCAGTAGACGCCGTTGAGCCGGGCGATGGCCGGGATCTGCGTCGCGTCCACGTCCATCTTTACGCTCTTGTTCCAGGCATTGAACTCGGTCACCAGGTTGGCAGCGCCCAGGGCATCCAACTCGGCGAGCAGGTTCTGCTCGCTCTCCTGGTAGTGGAAAACGACAATCAGAGTCTGCCGGCCCGTGGCTTTCTCCAGGCCGGGGCAGAGCTTGAAGGCGGGTTGGTCGATGCCGAGCCAGCGCACCTCGGGCAGCGCCGCGATGGCTCCCATGGCTGCAGTCGGGACTCGCGCCACGAACGTGTACCGCGGGACGTACCATAGCAACTCGGCGCCGTAGCCCTCAACCGTCCGTTTCCACTCGGGGCGTATCGGACCGGGAAACTGGATCATGCAATAGGAGTAGTCCCCGGAGAAATCGGCCGCAGTCAGGTTCTGCGGCAGAACCGGCGACTTCTCGAGCGGATCGAAGCTGTAGCCCTGCACGAGGTTGATAGTCATCGGACCGGTCTGGTGCGCGGGCAGGACGACCTTGGGCAAGCCAAGAGCGGCTGTCCATGTTGCCAACGCCAACGGCAATATCCTAATCAACGACATTTTTTGCTCCTTGTAGCTGCTGGACCGAGTGGAGTAGATTATACGGACAGATCAGAGGGTGGCAAGCCACGCCCGGGCGAAGAGCGAGAACTGACGACCTCGCCTGCTACCGGATGACCCTTGCAGATCCCTGCCTATCAGTAGATCTTCTCTCCAACCCTGACCGAGTATGTCTTCTGGCGGTACTCCACTTTCATCCCGTCGCCGGTGACCTCGACGATCTTGCGGCCGTCGACATCGTCCCCGGCCTTCAGCCGCCGCTCGCCCACCAGCGCGGTACGCGAGCCGGTATTGTCGGTGAGTATCGCCCGCAACTGGTTCGGCGTGCTGACGGCTCGTGACGAACCGCCGCTGACGTAACCGCCGCTCGTGCTGCGCGTGGTCCGGCTGCCGCTTGCCGCGGCCTCTTGCTTGCGCCTCGCCTTCTCCTCCCGCCGTTTCGCGATCATCGAGTCCCGGCTGGACTTCGCCTTGCGCGCCACGGCTGCCACCGGCTTCCTTGTCCTGGCGTACGCACTCCCCGTATCAGCCCCGGCCGCTCTCGCCCGGGTCGCGGCCGGCTTCTTGCCGCCGCCTCCGAAGAGCAGCAACGCGACCACTATCACCACCACGATACCGGCACCGGCGAGGACGAACTGCGTCATGGTTGTGTTCTTCGCCTTCGCCTGCCTGGGTTGCTGCGCTGCGCCTTCGGACTTCTTCGATGCCATCATACACTTGCCTCCTGCAATCGCGGCCTATGGTCTGTCATGGTTCCGGCACAGACTGGCTTCCGTCACGCTATAACATAGCGCGGGCACTGCCGCGGTCAAGCGCTGAGCCGGGAAGAATGACGAAGCTCGAAGCCCGAATTCCGATTGAAATCCGAATCGCGGAGTATGGCCCGATGGGAATCCGGACTTGACCACTGACTCGTCACCCAAGTTTCGTGTGTCGGCCTTGTCCGCCACTCAGTCCTCATTCGAGCTTCGGACTTCGAACTCTGTCCTAGAAGTAAGCCTTCAGCTCGGCGCTGAGGGTATGCTCGCTCGGCCGGTCCGGGCGGTCCTGGAAGCTGTACCGGGCGGACGCCGAGAGCACGTTGCTGAACGAGTGCTCGAAGCTCAAGCCCGCCCCCGGAATCGTTCCGAGCGGCTCGATCAGCCCGACATCGAACGGCAGCACCGGGATAGTCGCGGCGCGGTGCACGACCTGAAGAGACGTTCGTACCCGGGTCCGGGAGCCGAAGCTGAACGTGCGGGCGAAACTCGCGTCAAACGCCCAGAGCGCAAACCGCCCGAGCTCGGGGTAGGAAACCGTCTCGGCAACGCTCTTCCGTTCGTAGCCGAGCTCGGCCTCAATCCGCAGCCTGCTGCCTACTACCGGGCTGAACTCAACCCGCCAGCCGGCTTCGTCATAGTCGATCTCCCCTCCACTGAGTCTCCGCCGTGCCCGCTCGGCCTCGAACCGCGCCCGGCCTTCAACCTCGGGTAGCCGGTCACTGAACATCTCGACATAGGCTTGCTGGCGGGACGATGCCCGGCCGGTCGCAGCCAGGTTCAGGTCGACCCCGAATTCCGAGCTGGCGCCAAGGGTTGGGGTGAGTACCGGCTCGAAGCTTTTCACTACCAGCCGCAGGTCCTGTCGGCTCAGGTCGGTGAGTACGCTGCTGTCGGTGCTGGTCCGGGTCTGGCTGAAGGATCCGGACAACGCTGCCGGGTCGAACATCGACACGTCGCCCGAGCCGTTCAGGGACCACTCGCGTGCCTGAGTGAATCGGCCGGTCGCCACCACGACCCGCTCGTAGTCGCCGTCAGGGTCTGCGTAGTACCGGCCGCTCACCGAGTCGCGCCGAAACTCACCTTCTCCTCTCCCGACGTACCGGAAGAGCTCGTCCCTGAGCTGCACCTTGCGGTAGGACTGGTTGAAGTCTGCCTGCAGCCGCAACCCGGCCCGCGGAGTCGCGGTGCCGTTCAGGCTGGCGAGCAACTGGCTCCAGTTCTCGCCCGAGCCGGCATCGAACCGCCGGTCGTTCAGGCCGGCCATGGCGCCGAGCTGGAAGGCGGTCCCGCCGGTCCAGTCCGCCCGTGCTTCAAGGAGTCGGGCCAGGCTGGTACGCTGCCAGGCACGAATCACCGTATCCGGTTCATAGAAACAGGAGTGACGGTAGTCTACTCCCGCAGTCAGCGCGGTAATCGGCTTCGCTTCCAGCCCGGCGATCAGCACTGACGACATGTCGCGGGCGTTCACCACGCTCTGCCATCCGGCCTTGGGATAGAGCCAACCAACCCGCGGCGTCGCGAGAACGCTCTGCCGCGTGATGTCTGCGACCCGCGTGATGTCGTATCCCAGCCACCCGGCCTGGACGCCACCATGGTATCGATAGACCGGCCCGCCCTCGAACCGATCCAGTCGGCCGGCCTCGCCGCTCAAGCTGAGAAACGCAGCCGGCCTGGCGCGCAACGAGACTTCGTCGCTCGAGCGCCTCTTGTTCTCGGCCGTGCCTCCCCAGCGATACGCGAAGTCGACCTCCGG
This sequence comes from candidate division WOR-3 bacterium, assembly GCA_016867815.1. NCBI lineage: Bacteria > Pseudomonadati > Caldifarciminota > Caldifarciminota bacterium. The sequence continues at coordinate 8,009 of VGIR01000021.1, forward strand.
GCTCGCGCCCGGAGCCTCAAACCGCCGGTCCTGCAGGCGGTGCCTGTAGAGTATTCCGTAGGAACTGTCCTGCCACCCCGCATCGAGGTTCAGCGCGCCGGCATCAACCTGTGCTCCGCCCGGTGCGAACAGGTTCAGGCTCCGGCGCTGGACAAGACCCTCGACCCCGGCAGTGAACCCCGACTGCTTAAACCCGACGCGGGCGTATGCCGCCTCGCTCCGCTCGGGCAGGGCAATCCTGCGCATCGCGACGTAGTTGCCGAGACCCGCCCCGGCGTAGCGGTAGGCGAGGATCGTATCACTGTACCGATAGTCGCCGAGCGAATCCCCTACCAGCGTAAACCGCACCTGGTAGTCGCCCGAGTCCCTCCCGACGTACTCGAAGTGGTCTCCGACCTTGATGTAGTCACCCTGGCCCGGACCCGCGTAGGTCGCGCCATCCAGCCAGGCCCGGCCAGTGTCAGCCCCGATGGCGGCAAGCGACTCCCTGTCCGCTGGTGACAAATCCTCCGTGAAGCTGGAGCTCGGGTCGTCACCCTCCCGGAACACGCCAAAGTCTAGACTCGCTCCCGTACCCGGAACGCCGACCAGTTCCCGCTGCCCGAACCCCAGCCTCGCCGCTCCCGCGAGCAAGGAACGGCTGTAGTCACCGGTCACGTAATGGAACGTAGCCTCGATCCTCGCCAACCGGTCAATTACCCGGCGATTGGTGAACAGCAGTTCTCCGGTCGAGTAGTCAATGGTGTAGTCCGCATCCCAGCCGCGAACCATCCGGCGACCGTTGAGATAGACCTGCTCGCTACCCGGGACTATAAGCGCCGCCCTTCCATCCGGTGCCAGGACATATGGCCCCTGCGAACCGTCGACCCCGGCCATTTCCACGCGGCCAAACAACCCTTTGGGAGTCGCGTAGCCTCCGAACACCCCGAAGGATGGGGTCGAGGGATCGGGGATTGCAGGACTGGCCGCTGCGGTTCCAGTCAGACTGAGCGGGGATCCGGAACCCAGGCCCCTTGAATCCGTGACCCCTTGAATCCTGGTGCCTGCTTGCACCTCTCCCCATCCCGCGCTCGCTCCGATCGCCTTCCGCTCAATCGTCCCGAAACCGCCAACCGGCACGAGCAGATTCACATCACCGAAAGATCCATGCCACTGCCGGCCTCGCAGACTGATGAGCAGCTTGTCGAGTTCCTCGATATCCCGGGTAGTTCCCTCGGCCGGAATCGGCGAGCTCTGGTCGGACAGTTCCGCTTCAACTGCAATCCCCTCGAAGCTGCCCGTTATCGCCACCCGCGTAGCCTGATCGATTCCCGCGTTTGCTCCGCCGACGCTGACGCCCAGCGTCTTGCTGCCGGAAAGGTCAAGTGCGGTCGGTCCGACAGTGGGCGACGCGGTGTCCGCGACCCGGCCGGCGGTTGGCTGCAGGACGGATGACTCGCGGCCCGCGACCGGTGGCCGGTGCAGACGATACTCCTGCGGCATACCGGGAAGCCGCACGCAGCGGTAGACGACCCGAATCGGGACCCACTTCTCAGGCTTGCGCCAGAAGACGATGGAGCCGGTGCCGTAGTCGAACTTGTAGTCTGTCGAGTCAAGACGGGCGCCTGAGACATAGACTGCGTCCGTGCCCAGGACGAGAAACTGTCCATCAGGGGCAGATGAGTCCGGAACGACCTCAAGCGGATAGACGAAACTGATACCGTCGCTGACGATCAGCGTCTGGCAAGGAACACCGATTGGCTCGGTCAGGGCGACTGAGACGAACAAGAACAGGGCGGCGAACGAACGCTTCAAGTCCAGCGGTCTATTCTGCCAATCGCCAATCGCAAATTGTCGTAGCTGACCTCCGCACGAGCAATGCAACACCCTGCCCCCTCCCTTCTATTCCCTCCCCCTTGAGGGGGAGGGAAGGGTGAGGGTAATGCAGGCGGCACTTCACTTACGCGGACCTCAGTAGCCGGTTCATTCCGGCTGCCGGCATTCGACAATCGTCAATCGTCATTCGGCAATCCTGTATACGCGGATCCTTGTCCCGGCATCGAGGACTGCGAGCCGGTCGCCAACCAGCACGACCGATAGCGGCCTGACCGAGTCCGGCAGGCTGAAACCTGCCACCCTGCCCTCCCTGATAACCCACAACTGCGGCCTCCCCCGCACTGCCAGGCAAAGCGTACCCTCTTCGTTGGCCGCGAGCAGATCGCAGGCGGCGGGAAGCGACAAAGACCGCGTGACTACGCCGCTGCGACTGAAGTAGTAGAGCAACCTCGACGCCGTACTCAGGACCGCAAAGCTGCCGTCACGCAAGGAGGCAATCGCGCCGGGACGGGCCACCTCTGCAGAACTCATGAACAGCCGGCTCTCGCCAAAGATACCCTTGTACCAGATTGCTGCCCGGTCCGCATCACTCACAAGCACTACCCCGGGCTCAAAGCTCGCCAAACCGGCGACCCGCACGTTGTTCAGCCACGGCTGCAGACTGAGCTTGTCCTTGGACATCCGGTAGAGCAAGTGGTCATCGTACACGTAGATGTAGAACCGGTCAGCCGCGATGCCGGCGGGAGCGGTCACGCGCTCGGTGAGCGGAATCGTGTCCCAGACCGCGAGCGCCGCAGTGTAGCGGACGACCCGCGTGCCGGAATTCTCCAGCACCAGCAACATCTCTCCATCCGTACAGATCGCGGTAGCCGCAGACCCGAGTTCCGCCGTAGCCTCCGGCTCCAGCGGCGCGAATCTGCTTGCGGGTTCGACCCGTCCGGCCCCAACACAACCGGTCACCAGGCATAGCGCCACGCCCAGAACTGCCTGCCTGATCACCGTGTTCACTGCTACTCTATTGTTGCCTCGAAGCCGTGAAAGTCAAGCCATCGCCCAAATGCCGGCCGCAGGCAATACCCCGACTCGTCGCCTGCGCTTGTGTTGTGTTTTCGTGCCTCATGCCGGGCCGGACGTCAACCGACGGTGGAGATGGAACGCGGGCGCTGCCCTAGTCGGGCCGTCTCATACGCAACTGGTCAATCCGGTCGAACACGTCGGTAATGGCCTCTTCATCCCTCCCGGCCTGCTTCAACAGCTCAGTCAACCGCTTGCGACCGAGCTTGTCCTCGCAGCCCGCCAGTCCGGTAAGGGTCTGACGCGGACCATCGGCAACCCCGGTGGCAAGCAGGATGGTCAGGGCCTCCGCGAGTTTCGGTACGGCCTGCTCATGCTCGCTCCGGTCGGCCAGAATCAGCCCGATGTTGCCGAGGTCGGCCGCTACGCCGAGTTGGTGCCCGATTTCGCGGGCCAGTGCCAGCGCTTCGTTGTCGTACTTCAGCGCCTCGTCCAGATCGCCTTTGTCGCGGCAGATGTTCCCGATGCTGCCCAGGTTGCTGGCCAGACACCATTGGTCTCCGGTTTGGCGGGCCATGGCCAGCGCCTCCCGGTGGTACTCCAGCGCCTTGTCGAACTCGCTCCTGTCGTGGTAGACGTTGCCAATGTTGGCCAGTTGCGTCGCCACGCCCCATTGGTCGCCGATGTCGCGTGACATGGTCAGTGACGCCTCGTAGTACTGCAGCGCCCGGTCGAGTTCTCCCCGGTCGTGGTGGACGCTGCCGGCGTAGCCGAGGTGAATGGCCGTCGCCCATGGATCGTTGGAGTCGTCGGACAGCGCCAGCGCCTGCTCCATGAGCGTAAGCGCCCGGTCGAGTTCTCCGTTGTCGTGGAATATTCGCCCGATGTTTCCCAAAGCCCGGGACCCGCCTTGCCGATCATCATACTGCTCTGCCAGCCGCGCCGACTCCTGGAAGTCCTTCAGCGCCTCGTCGAGGCGGCCCTGCGTGTAGTGGCAGACCCCGACAAGGTTGTTGAGCGCTACCAGCCCCGGCCCGTTTGTGGCGACAATCGCCTGCTTGAAATACCCGATTGCCTGGTCCCAGCTGGAGATATTCATCGCGGCGAATCCGAGCTCGAACGGCTCCCTGACCTCGGGTCTGGATTGCAGAAGTGCACCCAAATACTGGGCCATCCTCCCTGGACGACACCGCACCACGCCGGGCTTCGTCGCCATCACCTTGTCTACCCCAGGTTGTAGATGAGCATTCGGCCCATGTTTGCCGCTGCGCCCGTGAAAGCGCGCGCCAGTGTGGACAGAGCGAGCAGCAGAGAGAACGCACCCGTCGGGTGTCCCATAACGTATACCAAGCAAGCCAGTCTAGCTTCCCCCGCCTGTATGTCAACTCTTGGAGCTTGTCAGCCCTGCCCGCCTCCCCGCCTCTTCCGCACTGACTCCTCGGCTGCCCCTGCTACCATGTGAATCAAGGAACACGGACCGCGGTCATGCGGTCTAGGGGCCAGGCCCAGGGCCGGCACGGGAATTGACCAGCGCCTGCCGGGAGATAGCCGACCTGCTGGCGAAAGCGGCCGTCAAAGGGATGGTGCCGACGGACAAGGCCGCACTGCTTACCGTGGCAACGGAAGAGGACCTCAAGCCATCGCGCAGTTCGAGCAGATGCTCTACCCGCTCGGCTGACCGGGCGCCTCGCCGCCCGCCTGATTTGACTCCGAGTTGACTTCCCTTAGAATACGTCCCCATGTCTAAGCGAATCGAACGGCTGCGCGGCCTGATGCGCCGCGAGAAACTGGACGGGTTCGTGGTCGTGAACCTGCCCAGCATCCGCTATCTATGCGGTTACACCGGCTCGAACGGGCTGATGCTCGTTACGCCACGCGATGCCTGGTTCTACACCGACTTCCGCTACCAGGAACAGATAAAGACAGAGGTGAAAAACTGCCGCAAGCACGTCCTGACGCGCGACCCGCTTGCCCATCCGCGTCCCGAGTGGAGCCGGCCGTTCCGGCGCCTGGGTGTCGAAGAAAACCACGTCACACTCGCCCGGTACAGGCAGTTGCGCAAACGGTTCAACAAGTCCCGACTGGTCGGGGCCAAGGATCTGGTGCTGGAACTGCGCCGAGCCAAGGAAGCGATTGAAGTCGAGCAGATAGCCGCGGCTCAGCGCATCACCGACCGCGTGTTCGGGAATGTGCTGAAGCTGGTCAAGCCGGGCGTCCGTGAACGCGACCTGGCACTCGAGATCGAGTTTCAGTTCCGCCGGCACGGCGAGGTAGCGTTCGACTCCATCGTCGCGTCCGGAGGGAACGCCGCCAAGCCTCACGCCGGGTTCAGCGACCGGAAGTTGAGGAACGGCGACGCGCTCACCCTCGACATCGGCTGCCGCGTGGGAGGATACTGCTCCGACATGACCCGAACCGTATTCGTCGGCAGGGCCCCGGCCGAGCTGCGCAGGGTCTACGGAATTGTCGCGGAGGCCCAGCGGCGCGCCCTCGAAGCCATCAAGCCCGGCATCACGGGCAAGGCCGCCGACGCGGTAGCTCGCGACTTCATCGTCGAGCAGGGTTACGGCAGGCAGTTTGGCCACGGCCTCGGCCACGGTGTCGGCATGGAAGTCCACGAACAGCCCGTTCTTGCCTCTACGAGCAAGGACACGCTGTCGCCGGGGGACGTTGTCACGGTCGAGCCGGGCGTCTACCTCCCGGGCGTCGGCGGCGTCCGCATCGAAGACATGGTGCACGTCACCAAGACCGGATGCGCGAATCTTACCCGGAGTCCGAAGCGGCTGATCGAGCTCTAGCCGGCCCGGGAAGCAGCAGCGAGGAACAGGAGCAGACATGATCACCCCCAACGAGTTCAAGTCCGGAGTGCTCATTAAGTACAAGGACGGCACCTACCAGGTACTATCCCATTCGCGCAGCCGCACCGCGCAGCGCCGGGCCCGGGTCGTGGCCAAGCTCCGCAACATCAAGACCGGTGTGCAGATCGAGGAGAGCTTCGAATCCGAAGCCAAGTTCGAGGAAGTCGAGATGGAACGGAAGAAAGCGCAGTTCCTCTTTCACGACCACGTCGGCTACCATTTCATGGACACCTCGAGCTACGAGCAGTTCGCCCTCAGCGAGGAGCAACTCGGCGACAGCTCACTCTATCTGAGTGACGGCCTCGAAATCGATATCTCGTACATGGATGGCGTCCCGGTCAGCGTCGCGCCGCCGATGTTCATCGTGCTGGAGATCGTGGAGACTGAGCCGAACTTCCGCGGCGACACCGCGACCGGCGGCGGTAAACCGGCGAAACTCACTACCGGACTGGTCGTGAGCGTACCCTTTTTCGTCAAGACCGGCGACAAGGTGAAGATCGACACCAGGACGAATACGTACGTTGAGCGGGCATGAGTTCGCTCCAGCCTGAATTGCTGGTGACCAAATCCCCATGACCAATCAAAGCCGAATGACCCCATGCCCACTTCGGCGTCCTCCTCTTTGGTCCATGATTGGGAATTGGCAATTGGACATTGGTCACTCCTCCTAGGGCATGTCTCTTCCTTTCAAGAAGGTCCTCGTCGCCAACCGCGGAGAGGTGGCGCTGCGGATCATCCGCGCCTGCCGGGAACTGAGCGTGCCGTCGGCGCTCGTCTACTCCGAGGCGGACCGCGACTCCCTGCCAGTGCGCGTGGCCGACGAAGCGGTCTGCATCGGGCCGGCTCCCGCCCAGGACAGCTACCTGAATGTCTCGCGCATACTCTCTGCCGCCGAGATCACCAAGTCAGATGCGCTCCATCCGGGCTATGGTTTCCTCTCCGAGTCGCCGGAATTCGCCGAGGCGGCGGAGTCGTGCAAGGTCACGTTCATCGGCCCGACTGCAGAGACCCTGAGACTGGCGCAGGACAAGATCCGCATGCGGCAAATCGCCCGCCAGGCGAACCTGGCCGTCGTGCCCGGCTCCGACGGCGAGGTGAACTCGTCGACCGATGCCGCGGGTATCGCAGCCGAGCTTGGCTACCCCATCTTGGTCAAGGCCGCAGCCGGGCGCGGTGGCGGCGGCATGCGCCTGGTGAAACGGGACAGGGACATTGAGACCGGTTTCCGCATGTGCCAAGCAGAAGCCAAGGCGGCCTTCGGTGATGGCCGAGTCTACATTGAAAAACACCTGGCCAATGCCCGGCACGTCGAAGTCCAGCTGCTTGCCGACCGGCGGGGCAACGTCTCGTATCTGCCGGAGCGCGACTGCTCGGTCCAGTTCCGCTACCGGAAACTGCTGGAAGAGAGCCCGTCGCCGGCCGTGTCCGGGGCGCTGCGCCGCGTCCTTGGAAAGCAGGCGCTGGCGATCGGGCGGGCGGTCGGACTGACCAATTCCGGCACGGTCGAGTTCCTGATGGACGACAGAGAGAACTGCTTCTTCCTGGAAATCAACGGTCGGCTGCAGATCGAGCACGGAGTCACGGAGATGGTCACCGGATTGGATATCGTCCAGAACCAGCTATTCTCCGCTGCCGGCGAGCCGCTCATTCTGCCCGCCGAGGACCCCGCACCCTTGGGCCATGCGATCGAATGCCGCATCACTGCCGAGGACGCTGAAGTCGGGTTCGAACCGAGTTCAGGCCTCGTGACCGACGCCAGGATGGCTGGTGGTCCGGGCATCAGGGTGGACTCGTACCTTTCGCCCGGATACGTAGTACCTCCACTCTACGAACCGCTGGTCGCGAAACTCATCGCCTGGGCTCCTGACAGGCCTCAGGCCATCGCACGGATGGCCCGGGCTCTTGCTGAAACGGCCGTTACTGGAATCACGACGACAGTCGGACTCCACCGCCGCCTGATGGAGAGCGGCCGGTTCCGGCGCGGCAAACTGGGAATCGGAATGCTCGACGAGGAGCTGGCCGCATGAGAATAGGCGTCGCTCCCGTTCCCCGCGAGTTCGCCGGCGCAGAATCGGGCTCGGCCGTGGTGGTGATCGACGTGTTCCGCGCCTCGACGACGATCGCCGCGGCGCTGGCCGGCGGCGCCAGGTTTGTGCTGCCGGTCGCAGACGTCGAACAGGCAATGAGGATGTCCGAACCCTATGACCGCAATGAAGTCCTGCTCGGCGGAGAGCGTGAGTGCCAACGGATCGATGGATTCCAACTCGGCAACTCTCCGTTGGAGTACACGCGTGAGGCCGTCGCAGGGAAGGTGGTCATCTTCACGACTTCAAATGGCACACGGGCTCTGGCCGTCGCAAAGGACGCGGCCACGGTCATCGTCGGCAGCTTTGTGAACTTCAGCGCGGTGGCTGATGCGGTCGCCGGGCATGAGGCCGTAACCGTTCTCTGCGCCGGCAATAACGGCAGGATAAGCCTCGAGGATTTCATCTGTGCGGGCGGGCTGGTGAACCGACTGGCGAAAACCGAACCCCGGCTCGATGATGCTGCCCTGGCGGCCCGGGCCGCATATAAGAACCTTAAGGCCGACCTCGGCCGGACACTGGCAGCAACCCAGCACGCGCTTCGGCTGGCCGACCTCGGGTTCCGCGCCGACCTCGAGTTCGCGCTCAAGGTCGACTCACTGCCGATCGTACCGCGCCTGATTGAAGGCAGAATCGTCGCACCGCCCGCTTGACTCCGCTGCGGCGCCTGCTAAGATTGTAGTACTGGCTACGTCAGGTCAGGTTGCCTGTACTGCCACCGGGTGCCATCCGGCTGGGAACGGCCGTAATCGCACTCGGTGCGTGCCCTATTCCCCTGACAATGAACAGCGTTAGCTTCGACAAAAGTCAGCGGCTCGGGCGCGCTGTCACTGAAGTAAGGACCATACTCGAACGGGCAGCCAGCTACTACCCCTCCGATCTTCCGGTCAGTCATTACGCCCGGCGCACCAACTGGCGCTACCAATCACGGGGCGCGGACAGCCCTCTGGACCTTGGCTTGGAGCAAGTACCGGGGTTTGAACCGCTCCGTCGTCAGCTTGAGATGGCCAGATCTCGCGCCGAAGCCCTGCTCGTCTCCGAACGGCTGGGCGAAACGATCATCGGGGCACAGGAGCGCGAGGAACTGACTCGGCGCGCGCTCGGCATACTGCCCACCGCTGAGGCCGACCGGATGCGGGAGATCTTCGCCTGCGCCGAACTCCAACCCCGCCGCTTCGCCCACTCGGCACCGAACACCGTGGCCGCCTTCGAGCAGATAGAACGGAACTGCGGGCGCGCCACGGCGCTCACCTACTGCATGCTCAGTCTGGCCGGCCAGCGCCAGGAAGAGGAGATTGTCCGCTACGGCGAGCGTCTGGAACAGGTCTTCAACCAGGTCGTGTCGGCCCCGGCGGTGAAAAAGGCTCTGGAAACCGAGATTCCCCGTGACGAACCAGGCAAGTTCGAAACCCTCCTCGCCCTGTTGCAGGCGGCGCGTGATCAGCTCTGGCTGCTGAAGCCGAACCGGGTGTCGAACGAGTTCTTGCTCACCCAGGTCATTGACAACTACCTCGGGGCCAAGAGCAGCGCGGGCAGCGCGCTCGGCCTCGCCCTGTTCGACAGCATCATCATCGGCAAGCTCGGATTCCGCGCCGACCTGTTTATGGAGGAGGGAGCGCTCCGGCTGCAGGTGCCCGTCGGCAACCGCAGCGTACCGTGGGAACTGACCGACCGGCGGCCCCTGTCGCACTCAACAACCGCGAGCGGCTGCGTGGTCGGTTCGCGTTCGCTGTTCACCATCACGTACAGCAGTCTGGCCGCGATGTGCTTCGCCTTCGGCATGTTCGAGCGCGCTACCGAGGCATACCGGTCCGCGCTGGAACTCGAACCGGGCTCGGTCGAGACCCGCACTGGCCTGGCAGTCTGTCTGCTGAAACAGCAGTTGCCGGATGACGCTGTACGCGAATTGCGCGCCTGCATCGACCTGGAACCGAACGCAGCCGAGGCACACCACCAGATGGGCAACGCCTACGCACTGCAGTCGGACTGGCCCCGGGCCATAGAATCATACAAGCGGGCGCTGCGTATCAGCCGGGACGTAGCCGAGGTCTACAACAACCTCGGCTTCGCCTACCTGCATTCCGGCAACGCCCAGCAGGCTGTCGCTGCGTTCGAGGCCGCAATAAGTCACCGACCGGACTACTACCAGGCCTATTTCAACCTCGCTAATCTGCACTTGGAGCAGCAGCAGTATGACCTTGCCATCAAGCAGTATCGCGAGACGCTGCGCATTGAACCGAGATTCGTCGCCGCCTGCTACAACATGGGCCGCGCCCACTACGACAAACACGATCTCGATGGCGCTATCCACTGCTACCAGAAGGCTGTGGAACTGAACCCCAAACACTCCGGCGCCTGGTACAATCTCGGCATCGCCTACCGCGACCAAGGCCAGGCCGAAAAGGCTGTCGAGGCGCTGGAGAAAGCCGTCACCATCAACCCGAGCCTGATGAGGTAGTGCGTGGGCACCGCTGGCTGGCAGGCAGTTGGTCCGGGCGGCGAGTTCTCGAGCCGGGCGCGGGGTGAGTAGATGGCAGTAACGCTTGGTCGCATCTTCCGACGCACGCTGCCGGATCCCGGTGTCGACCCGGTTCCTTTCGGCCCCCGCTACTCCATCTCCGGTGATCGGCTGGCCATCGAATCCGGTCCGCTCGCCGGCACCGCACTGCGAGTTGAGCGCCGCGTCTCGCACACCAAAGCCGACTTCAGCTTCTACGAGCTTGCCGGCGACAGTTCACCGATCGCCAATCGTCAATCGCCTGTTTCTCCTGACCCGGTGGCACACTGTCACTTTGACCGCGACCCGCAGACCGGCATCGAAACCCTCTGGAGCATCTTCATCCGATCTGAGTATCGCCGTCGCGGCTTGACGACGCTTCTGACCAGGCTCACCTTCCGCGGGCTGCTGGCTACCGGTCGGCGCCACTGGTTTTCCATTCGCAAGCTGATGCAGGTAGACACGGAAGGCCGGAACCAGATGCCGCCTCCCGGTAGTCCGCGGCCCGAAGGCCCGCAGCTGCAGCGGATTGCACTTCACAATCTGGGGTTGGGGCTGGTCGCTCTTCGGCTCGGCTTCAAACCGGAGCCTGACCTCGCGCGCCTGCTGGCTCCTGGCAACGTCGACGCCATACAGGCAATCCCGCCCGACCCACCGAGCCCACCCGGCTTGCTGCTGCGCCTCGGGACCCTCCCCGGTCTGCTGGTCGCGGCAATGGTCGACCCGAAATCCGGTCAGCCGGTCACTGACGCGAGTGCCTACGAGCGATTCGTCAGCCCGAAGCAGCTGCTCCGGCAGGCGCTGTCCGGTCACGCGGTCATCGGCAATATCGACTACATCCTCTCGCGCACCGCGATCGAGCCGCTCGCCGCCCGTCTGGCAAACGACCACGCCGAACTCCGACATTTCGCCGCTGCCCTTCGCCGGGGTGCCCCGAACTGATGCCAACGAAACTCCGGCTCGAAGCTCACCGCTCTCTGGAAGTGACCCTCGCGCTGCTCAGCCCCAAGCTGGGCTGTGGCCTGATGCTGCACAGCCTGCCGCGGCTCAACGCCTCCGACCCCCTGCACAACTCGCTGGCCAACTACGGCTACGAGAACTTCTTTGCGGACAAAGCAGCTCAGAAGGTGATCGAAAACTCCGGTCTGCTCAAGCAGTTCTTCGACAACGCGTTCACCAGCAAGACACCGCTGCGACAGAACTTCAGAGACGTCTACGGACACCTCGTAGTTTTCATGGCCATAGATGCCGCCGCCAAGACTGCGTGGTTCGTCGCCGACCCCAACAATCGCGTCGCCCTTGAGAACTACTACCGGGACGCGCTATCGCAAGGCCTCAAGCCGCTCGGCGTAGCACTGCTCGGCTCAACCGTCAGGCTGACCCCGCCGGGCTGGCAGAACCTGTTCGACCTGCTCAGCGACAAGTTCTTCTACGCCAACCCCGGGGTCGAGCGCGTCGAGATCATGGGCATTCTGGACGGGGCGAGATGGCGGGCGCCCACACTCAGCCTGGGCGTCACGCTCTTGAACTTTCGCGAGCTTCCGGAGGTAGAGTCCGCGGTCAAGGCGGCAATGCGCGGCTCGGCCGGACCGCAGAACCGACGCTGATGGCGGACGAACCCCACAGTTTTATCACCGGCACCCTTTGGCTCAAGCTCAAAGAAGACGTCCGCGACTTCCGGATCTTCAATAGTCGGGATCTTGCCTGCTCGGCCTACTATCACATTCGCCGGGTGCTGCTGGCTCAGCCCGGCTGGTCTTGCCGCGCCAATCCTCCGCTTTCACACGAGAACCAACCCCCCTTACCCTCGCCTGACCTGGGCCTTTTCTCGGGCGGAACTCTCAACGCGCTCTTCCAGTTCGAGTTTCACCTCGCGCCCGGCATGAACGGCGGTTTTCCGACCGCCGCCTTGAACGAGAGGATGACGTCGCTGCGCCGAGTGGTTGAGGAAACGGAGCTCCCGCGCGCGACGAACTCGGGACGAGTCGGACGCGGCTACCTGGTCGGCGTCTTCGACACCGAAGAGGAGTGGTTCTTCCCCGACCAAGTAGCCTGGGACAAGCAGTCCTGCGTCTGGCTGCCGGTCAACTGCCACACTTTCGCCGACTACTCGGAGTGGCGCCAGAAGTGGGACCGGATTGCCCGGCTGTCGAATCAGTAGCCGCGTGACAATCGTGGCTGGCAGACGGTCAGGTCGCGTCTCAGTCTGCGGACTGCTGCTCCTCCCGTGCCTTGCCGCAGCCCTCAGTGGAATACCGATCATGCCGGTAGACCAGCTCAAGCCCGGCATGAAAGGCACCGGGCTCTCGGTCTTCTACGGCACCGAAGTCAAGGAATTCGGAGCCGAGGTCGTCGACATAATGCGCCAGGTCTCGCCGCGCGGTGACCTGATACTCTGCCGGCTTTCGGGACAGGGCCTCGAGGAGTCCGGCGTCATCGCTGGCATGTCGGGAAGCCCCATCTACATCGATGGCAGGCTTATCGGCGCCGTTGCCTATGCGTGGAGCTTCGCCAAGGAGCCTCTGGCCGGTGTCACACCGGCGGCCGAGATGCTGAGGATATGGGACATCCCGGACCACCAACAGGATCGGGGCGGCTCGCGAACCACCCGAATCCCGGGCAGCAGCGGGCTTTCGGGCCTGTCGGCCCTGCCGCTGCCTGTAGTCATGTCCGGCTTCACTCCCGCGCTCGCGGCGCTGGTCGGACCGGAACTGATGAAGTTCGGCTTCACGCCGGTAGCGGCAACTGGTACTACCTCGGCGGAGTCCGGGGATACTCCGGAACTCGTACCAGGCTCAGCCGTCGGCATTGCCTTGATTGACGGCGACGTGCGGGTTTCCGGAATCGGCACTGTCACCTGCCGGGACGGCAACCGCATCCTCGCGTTCGGGCACCCGATGGTGCAGGCCGGCAGTGTCCGCCTGCCGATGGTCGGCGGCAGAATCCACTCGGTCGTTGCTTCGGTAGCCAGTTCCTTTAAGCTCTTCTCTCCCACTGCGCCTCTCGGCACCATCAATCAGGATCGGCTGGCCGGTGTCGGCGGCAGCCTCGGCCCCGTACCCGAGATGCTCCCGGTGACGGCAGTCATGTCATCGCCTTCCGGGCTCGACACCTATCGGTTCCGCATAGCCGAACTGGAAGACCTGGCGCCCATGCTTATCGCCACCGGTCTGGCCAGCGCCATCTACCAGACCGAGGGAAACCTCGAAGAAGCTACGCTGACTTCGCGCATGACCGTCCGCTTCTCCCCAACCGGGACCCCGAACCACGACCCGCAACTCCCTTCTTCTCCTCTGGTCATCGAACACCGCTTCAGCGGCGTCAACCCAGCAGCCGGGTTGTACCGGTCGGCGGGCAATGAACTCGAAGTGCTCTTTGCCAACCGTTTCCTATCCGCCCCAATCGAAGCCGTGGAGTTCGCCTTAGGATTCAGCCCGGGCCGGGACCTGGTCTATCTGCTTTCGGCACGGCCGCAGACCACTTCCGTTCGTCCGGGTGACTCATTGCGCGTCACTCTCGGGCTACGCGACTATCGCGGCGCTGACTCAGAGATAGTGATAACGGTTGGCATTCCCGAACCGACTCCCGAAGGCAATCTTCGGATCGTCATCGGACCGCCCGACTCCCTGCTGGCACTCGAAGCCAGCCGCGCTCCGGGAAGGCTGGAACCGGCTTCTTTTGCCGAGCTGGTTGAGCTGCTGTCGCAGACCGGCAGAGAGAACGAACTGGTGGCCGCCGGCTTCTCATCCCGGCCCGGCCTGACGCTTGGGGGAAAGGAACTTCCCGCCCCACCGCCCTCGCTTCGCTCGGTCCTGCTTGACCACCGGTCCGCTGAGCAGGTTGTGCCGACCAACGAAAGCCGGGCTTTCCACCAGGTATTCCGCCTTGAACGGGTCATTTCAGGTGTAGCCAACATCGATGTGGAGGTTAATCGATGAAAGGACGCGCTGTCCGACAGGGGCCGCCGAGGCCAAGTAGCAGGGACGAAGAACAAGACGGATTCGGCATGGGACGTTTACGCTCCGCCATTCGTCGCTCGCGGTTCGTCATTCGGACTTATCTTGTCCTCTGCACGTTGTCCTTCGCACTTGGCTCCGTTTGGACGGTCGACGGCACCGATAGCCTGCTGCAGCACCTCGATCACATCGAGTTTGAGAACGTGTCAATTCACTCCGGAGGAACGGTCACCCTTTCCCCCGCCCTCACCGCCATGCCATTCGTCGACGTGGCCGCAGTCTGGTCCACAGTCGGCGACCGCAACGGAAACGTGTACGTTGCGACCGGTAATCGGGGACGCCTCTATCGCATCGGCCGCAGCGGAAAGCCGGAGGTCATGTTGGATTCCGGGGCCGGCGAGGTCCTAGCCCTTACCGCAGACGCTGCCGGGATAGTCTACTGCGGCACTACCCCTGCCGGTAAGGTCTACCGCATCCGTCCCGGGGAAAGACCGGAGCTTTTCTGCTCCACCGGTGAGAACTACGTATTCAGCCTGCTCGCCGCTCCCACCTCCGCCTCTGGCCCGGCGGCCCTGTTCGCCGCCACCGGCGAACACGGCAAACTGCTCCGCATTACCGCCGACGGCAAGGCGACCGAAGTGTTCGCAGCGCCACAGGCACACCTTACCACTATGACCTGGCTCGTTCCCGGCAGGGAACTGCTGGTCGGAACGTCACCTGACGGGGTCGTGTATCGTCTCAGCTTCACTCCGGGCTCTTCCAGCCCGGACGTGTCGGTGATCTACGACACGCCTCTTAACGAGGTGAAGGTAATCGCTGCGGACGCCTCCGGCCGGGTATACATCGGCGCCAATGCCGGCAGTGACACCGACGACTCGGCCCGTGCGGGCGTGTACCTGGTTGACCGGTCCGGTGTTCGCCGTTGGTTCTGGCCGGCACCCGACTCGATGGTCTACGCTATGTCGTTCGTCGAGTCGCCGGGGCCGTCTCGGCTGCTCGTCGCCACAGGTAACAAGGCCACGGTCTACGAACTCGATACACTCGGCCGCGTATCGGTCCGGTACCGGCTGAAAGAAACCCAGGCGCTCTGTCTGACGTCGCCGAAGAGCGGTCTTCAGATTGGCACCGGGAATCCGGGCAAGCTCTATCAGGCCGCCTCGAGCTACGCCGATTCCGGCTTCATCACCTCGACGCCGTATGACTGCACCAATCCGGCCTTGTTCGGTACACTCGTCCACCGGGCGAATGTGCCCGCAGGAACCGCGTTGGCCTTCGAGACTCGGTCAGGCAACTCTGAGAAGCCGGATTCGACCTGGAGCCGGTGGTCGGCGGCAACCCCGGGGATTACCTCTCCATCCCGTCGGTACATCCAGTGGCGCTGCCGCATGCGCACGTCATTTCCCAACCTCACGCCCGCACTGCGGCGGGCCGACGTCCACTTCCGCTCGGCCAATCTCGCCCCCGTCATCAAGAAACTCGACATATCCCAACCGTCGCTCGATGACGTGGCAAAAGGACTGGGCAAACCTTCGCGCCAGGTCACGTGGGATGCAACTGACCAGGATTCCGACTCGCTCTCGTTCACGATCTTCTTTCGTAGCGAGACCGAGACATCCTGGCTGCGGGTGGGACGCGATGTGACGGACAGCCGCTTCGAACTTGACACGCGGTCCCTCCCTGATGGCTGGTACGAACTCAAGCTGGTGGCGAGTGACGGACCCACTGAGCCGGCCGGAACTGCCCTGGCCGCCGAGAGAGTGAGCCGACCGTTCATGGTTGACAACACCGCTCCAACCGTGACCGGGCTGAAGACCGGTACGCCTGACCCGAAGTCCGGGCTCTGTCGGGTCAGCTTCTCGGCACAGGATGCTCTCTCCACCATTGCGGCGGCCCGGGTGACGGTCAACGCCGGCGACTGGGTGATACTTGAGCCTCAGGACAGGGTATTCGACTCCGGCACGGAGGCATTCTCGGCGGAGGTCAAGCTGACAGCGGGCGCAAATGCGGTCAGCGTCTGGGTTGCCGACGCGCAAGGAAACGTAGGCGCAGCTCGGACGATCGTCCGCCTCCGTCAGTGACCATTTCGCAGTTTGCAGTCTGCAGTTCCGAATTCGCACTTCTGCCTTCTCGATTCTGCATTCTGACTTCTGCCTTGATCCGCACACTCTATCCCTCTGTCCCTTTATCCCTGTCCGGCCCAAACCCTTGAGCCCCAGGACCCCCGAACCCCTGGCCTATCGCCTTCTAGAACACACTTCCGATATCAGAGTGGAGATCTACGGCACCGATCTCAAGGAGCTCTTCGCCAACGCGGCAACCTGCCTGTTTGATCTGACCCTGGATCGGAAGAAGGTGCGCGTGGTCCGCTCCGTCCCGGTCTCTCTGGAATCGGCTGACCTGCCGGAGCTATTCCTCGACTGGCTGCGCGAGCTCCTATTCCTCTTTTCCGCCCACTCGCTCGCTATTCGCCAGGTAGAGATCGCCTCCGTCGAGCCGACCAAGGTCCAGGCAACCGTCTTTGGCGAGGAATTCGACGCCGGGCGCCACGGTCTCAAGGTCGAAGTCAAGACACCGACCTATCACGAGTACCGGATCGACACGACCGACGAAGGCTACCAGGCCACAATTGTCCTTGACGTCTAGAAACTGGAAAGGGTCAGGCTCGCCGATTCCAGATCGGCGATATTGAACGGAGCCGGGCCACTACTTTGTCGAAAACCTCAATGGTGTAGTCTATCTCGGCCTCGGTGTTGCCCGGCCCGAACGACAGCCGCACCGGCGAGTTGGCGAAGAGCGGCGGAATGCCTATCGCCTTGATCGTCGGCGAAGGCTCGGCGCTCCCGGTCGAGCAGGCCGACCCGGACGCCACTGCCACACCCTCCATGTCGAGGTTCATCAGCAGAGCCTCACCCTCAACGTAGCCGACGCAGACGTGGCAGATGTTCGGCAGGCGTTTGTCGGGATGACCGTCCAGAATGAGCTCAGGAACGCGCGCCATTATCGCCTGCTCCAGCCGGTCGCGCAACTTGCGCTCGTGTTCGGCGTTCTGCTGCCATTCGGCCTTGAGGATCTCGCACGCCTTGCCGAGGCCAGCTATGCCGATGACGTTCTCGGTTCCGCCGCGCAGTCCCTTCTCCTGGTGGCCGCCGTGCACCAGCGGGTGGATCTTCGTACCCTCGCGGATATACAGCGCGCCCACGCCTTTCGGACCCTGCAGCTTGTGCGCGGAAATGGTCAGCAGGTCGACGCCCAACTCCTTGACATCGACCCTCATCTTGCCGGCCGCGGCCACCGCGTCGGTATGGCTGGTAACCCCGGCTTCGCGGCAAATCCGGGCAATCTCGGCAACCGGCTCGATCGTCCCGATCTCGTTGTTGGCGAGCATCACCGAGACCAGCGCCGTCTCCGGCGTCAAAGCCTGCTTCGCCGCGTCCGGGTCAACTAGACCATAGCGGTCAACCGGCAGGTACGTCGCCCGGAATCCCACCGACTCGAGATACCGACAACTCTCCAGTACCGCACTGTGCTCAATGGCACTGCAGACAACGTGTTTTCCGTGGTCTGCCCGAGCGAAAGCCGTGCCTTTCACGGCCCAGTTATCCGCCTCGCTGCCTCCGCCTGTGAAGAAGATCTCTTCGGGACTGGCCCCCAGAAACGTGGCGACCTGCTCCCGCGCTTCCGCCATAGTCTCCGCGCACTCCCGGCCGAAGCTGTGTATGTTGGACGGATTACCGAAGACTTCATGCAGGTACGGTTCCATCGCCGCTGCGACGCGTGGGTCGACCGGCGTGGTCGAGTTGTTGTCGAGGTATACCCTGGTCATGGCCGGCTACTCTCCTTCTGCCGCTGCGGCTGCGACTCGCGACGGAACTGGCAGCTTCGCGGACTTGGGCCGCAACAGCTCGCGTCCCAGCAGCACGGCAGCTCCGATGAACACGAACGCATCGGCGAGATTGAACACGGCCCAGGGGATGACGGAAACCCGGTTGAACAGAACCAGCGGGTGGCCGGGTATGTCAAAGAGCAGGAAGTCTATCACGTAGCTCAGTCCGGCCCGGTCAATCACGTTGCCTAGCGCCCCGCTCAGAATCAGGCCAAACGCAGTTGCCGACCACCGGTCATGAGCGCGAAGGCCGAACCAGGCCACGAGCGCGGCCGCCGACAGGGGCAGCACGAAGTACATGAACGGCGGCCCGTAGTTGAGGCTGAAGAGACCATGCGGGTTCATGGCGTACGTTACCCTCAGCACTTCTCCAATCAGACCGTACTCGCGGCCGTCACGGAATGCGCCGCTGGTGAACAACCCATGCACGATGAGCTTGGGAATCCGGTCCGCTACCAGACCGAGAATCGCGGCCCAGATGAAGAACTTGCGGCTCATCACCAAAGCCTATCTCTGCCTGAGCGGAGAGTCAAGGAACGGGCCCCAAACACGAAACTCGAAGTCCGAATGACGATTGAATGACGAAACCCGAAGCCCGAATTCGAGCTTCAGGTCATTCGAGTTTCACTCGTCATTCGAGTTTCGTTATTCGGACTTTCCACTCGGTTGACACCCTCCAGCACGGTTCTATAATCACTCACCGTCATGCAGCACCTAGTCACCGCGGCCCAGATGCAGGAACTGGACCGCCGCACCATTGCTGAGTACGGAATCCCGGGCCTGACTCTGATGGAGAACGCCGGCCGGGGCGTTGTTGAGTCCATGGAGAAACATCTTGGCACCATTGCCGGAACCCGGCCGCTGGTTGTCTGCGGCAAAGGCAACAACGGCGGCGATGGATTTGTGGTCGCCCGGCTGCTGCTGGCAAAGAACGCGAAGCCGGACTGCGTCCTGCTCGGACGGGCCGCCGACATCACCGGCGACGCACTCTTCAACTACAGACTGCTCGCCGAATCGGGCCTCAACGTTCACGAAGCATCGTCTGGCGCCGACATCGAGCCACTGTTCCAGAACCGGAAGCTCATTGTCGATGCGGTATTCGGCACCGGGCTGACCCGCGCTCCGTCTGGGCTTGCCGCCGACGCAATCCCGCTCATCAACAACTCCCGCGCATACGTCGTCGCCGTCGACCTCCCCTCCGGACTCCGGTCCGATACCGGCGTGCCGTACGACCCGTGCGTTCGAGCCGACCTGACCGTCACCATGGCGTGGCCCAAGCTTGGGCTCTGGCTGTACCCGGGGCGGACGCTGGCTGGAAAGGTCGAAGTCGTGGACATCGGAATGCCGGGGACGAAGAACCAGGGACCGGTGCCCAAGGACGAAGCACCGGCCTTCCTGCTCGATGCCGATCATGTCCGCTCGATTCTGCCCCGCCGCAGGCCGGACGGCAACAAGGGAACATTCGGTCGGGCGCTCTTGATCGTCGGTTCGCGAAGCTACTCCGGCGCTGCCATCCTTGCCGGAAGAACCGCGGTTAGATCCGGGTGCGGAATCGTCCAACTGGCCGTACCGGAGGGAATCATCGACGTTGTGGCCTCCAGTGTGGTCGAGGCGGTCAAGTCTTCGCAACCTCAGACCGCAGACGCCACGCTATCTCCGGCCGCGCTTGAATCACTACTGGACATGAGCACCGAAGCACAGGCAATCGCCATCGGTCCCGGCATCGGAACTGACCGGCGTACCCAGAAGCTGGAACTCGACTTCCTGGCCGAGGTCGAGAAGCCGACGGTAGTTGACGCCGACGGTCTCAACAACCTCGTGGGTCGCCTGGACCTGCTGCCACGTATCAAGCCGCCAATGGTCCTTACCCCTCACCCCGGTGAGTTCGCGCGCCTGACCGGGATCAAGCCCGCGGACGCCAACGCCGACCGCGTCGGCCTGTCCCGCAAGTTCGCAGTCGAGCACAAAGTCGTGCTCGTGCTCAAAGGCGCCTCGACCGTGGTCGCGGCTCCGGACGGGCGGGTCTTCGTCAACCCGACCGGCAACTCCGGCCTGGCCACAGGAGGCACGGGTGACGTCCTGACCGGTCTCATTGTCGGCCTTATGGCACAGGGCATGTCCCCGCTCGAAGCGTCCTGCGCCGGCGTCTTTCTCCACGGTCTTGCCGCTGATATCGCTGCGCAATCACTCACCGAGTACTGCCTCACGGCCGGCGACCTGCCCGACTTTCTGCCGAAGGCGTATGCAGCCGTACTGAGAGATGGATCCGAGGGCTCAAGGGCTGGACTCAACGGCCCCTGTCTGACAGAGCAGGAGTTCCGGTCTATACCGCACCCAGGGACCCCAGGACCTCTGTACCCGTAGTCCTCTATGCTGCCCCTACTTCTCTTCTCCCTCCTCTCTATGTACCGTTCGGAGAACTGGCAGGTCTTTCCATCAATGGACGAAATCCGCTGCATCTCGAGCACCGGATCGGAAGTATACGTGGCGGTACCGGCCGGCGTCTGCGTCCTCGGCCGCCCCCGCTACGGCCTTGTTCGAACCCTGAACTCGGCTGATGGCATAGCGGGCGAAGTCCAGCTCTGCGCCCACAACCCTTCGCGCGGCGACGTCTTCATCACTACCGATGAGCACATCTATCGCTTCATCCCATCCACGGCCAGGGTCGAAGAACTCGCCGCGCCTTTCAAGACAGTTTCGTCCATCGGCATCGCCGACAGCGGTGCCTTCTTCGAAACCGATGCCGGGCTCTTCTTCCGTGCCCGCAGCGCCGTCGAATTCGCGGCCACGGCCGAGTTGCCACCCGACTTGCTCTGGTATGGCGGAAGAGACACAATCGAGCCGCGTGACTTCCCGTTCCTCTCCCCCTACTTCGTCATGGACGAACAACTCCTCAACCATCCGGTTACCCTCGTACGACCAGACAAAGGCAACAAGCGCCTTTTTGCCGCGGCTCAGGGTTACGGTATTCTCGTCTACAACCTCCGCACCGGATTCAGCGAGTCGCACATCCGCTTCGGCCCGTCCCGGACCGCGGTCCGGCGCATCGCCCGGCTCGACAACCGGCTCTGGCTGGTCGGCGGCGAGACCGCGGTCGCGCTTGACTCAGCCGGCAACTGGAACTACTTCCTGACTCGGCCCGGCGACCTCTCGACCGGTGGGTTCCGGCTCCTGTTCGGCAACGTCACCAACCTCGATCGGAGCGAAGGCCTGAGTGCCTTGCTCGCCGACTCGGCCGGCCTGCTGCTCGGCACCAACTACGGCATCTACTCCCTCGGCTCGGACAACAAGCTGGCACAACTGCTCAGCCTTCCCCGGCGGGTCAGCGGCCTGCTGAGGATAGGCGACTCCCTCCTGTTTGGCACCGAGCAGGGCCTGTTCCTTGCGACCGGGGACAGCGTCGTCGGATACGGCGACCCGTACGGTGAGACCGACTGGGGCGTCTTCGACATCACGCGGGCGGCCAATGGCACCGCCTATTTCGGCACGCTCGGCGGCGTCGTCTCGCGCACCGCTGACGGCCGCTGGTTCCGCTACGTCCCGCCCGGCTTCGACCTGAAGCAGCCGGTGTCCGCACTCGCCGCTGCCGGCACCCGCGTCTTCATGGCCACCCCGTCACTCCCCAACCCCTCGCCCTTCGCCACTCGCCCCTCCTCCGCAATCACCGTCCTCGACACGAAGGACAACTCCTGGACCACGATTGACGCAACCCGTGGCCTTCCCGTCTCGGAAATCAACTCCCTCTACGCCGACGACCGCTACCTGTGGATTGCCTCGCCCCGCGTGGTCGTCCGGTTGGACTACACCCGGGAACTACGCTAGCCGGCCCGCACCGACCGCTGCCTGCGGCCTTCTCCTCTACCTCGCAGCAATGACCCCGGTGACGCTTGCTTCATCCCTCATCACGCTCGGCGCCCCTTGCGCGAAGTACTCGTCGGGCGCCAGCGTCCACGCGTCATTCGCGCCTGACTGCAGGTCCATCGCCTTCCGCCCACTGATGTCAATCAGGGCGCTTGTGCTTGGGCTTGCGCTTCCCGGCAGGAATAGCACGCCGCGGCCGACGGAACACCGAAAGCCGTTGCTCTACCTTGTCTTCACCGTCCGCTGCGACTCTCCGCTAGCGTCGTGCCTGATGAAGTACACTCCCGGTGCCAGCCCGACTCCCACCCGTTTGCCGCAGCAGGTTTCGACCAGGTTCCCGGCCGCGTCGAACAGGCCGAACTTCTCCGACTCCATCCCGACAACTCGAGCGGAATAGGCAAACGGAGAGGGCACGACCTGCAGGTTGTTCTCGTGCGCCCGGGGTGCCACGGGAGGGGCATCCACGGCCAGGCTGCCATTGGCGTCGGTCTTGATCATGTACAGGTCGTAGCCGCCCGCACCGTAGGAATTGGTGAACCCCATGACCGCGAAGCCGAGGTCGGGCGTCTCAATCACGACGGCTCCCAGGTCGGAACCCGCCCCCCCGAATGTCCTGGTCCAGAGGGTGTCACCGGACGAGTTGGTCCGCAGCAGCCAGACATCCTCGCCGCCGGCGCCGAAAGATCGGGTCTGACCGGTGAAAATGAAACCGCCGTCCGCGGTCGTATCAACGCCGTAGACCTCGTCATAGTCGGCGCCGCCATAGGTTCGGGTCCAGAGCGTGTCGCCGTTCGAGTCCAGCCGCAGCAGCCAGGCGTCGGATTGGCCGGCGCCGCGGCTCTGCGTGGACGCCGCCATGATGTACCCGCCGTCCGAGGTCAGGATGACCTGTGCTCCATCATCCCGGTTCGCCCCTCCGTAGGTCTTGGTCCAGATCGGATTGCCCAGGGAATCTGCCTTCACGGCGTATATGTCTGAGCCTCCCGACCCGAAAGTCGAGGTGGAACCGCCGATGGCGAAGCCCTGGTCCGGAGTTGGCAGAGCGTACCCGAGTTCCAGGTCGGACCCGCCATAGGTCCGCGTCCACTGCGTGTCGCCCGAAACGTCGGTCTTGATCAGGTAGATGTCCCCGGAGCCGGCGCCGAAGGCCGCGGTCATGCCGCTGACAATGTAGCCGCCGTCCGCGGTCTGCACCGCCACGTACCCCCGCGAATCGTTCGCGCCCGGGTACTTCCGGGTCCACTGCGTGTCCCCGGCCGCATTTGTCTTGATAAGCCAGATGTCGCCGCTGGTGGTGACGAGCGCGGCCCCGCAGATGATGTAGCCGCCGTCGGACGTCGACTCAACGACCTCGCCACGTTCGTCAAGCCCGGTGCCGTAGGTGCGGGTCCAGAGCGTGTCGCCGCCGGAGTTCAGCCGCAGCAGCCAGTAGTCGTAGTCGCCCGCCCCGAAAGACCGCGTCCTCGCCGCCACCACGTAGCCGCTGTCCGCGGTCTGCAACAAGTATCCCCCGTACTCGTCGGCGCCTCCCCCGTAGGTCTTCGTCCAACGTTCCACGGCGGTCGCGCCGGCCGCCAGCAGCAACACGGCCATTAACACACGAACGTATCTCATCCGCAATCCTCCCTTTCATTCCGGGCCTCTGGGCAGTTCTCCTCCCCGTCCTCCGCCACGCCCTGTTGGCGTCAATACTCCGGTAAATCGGGTCTCGTGTCAATTCCGCCCCGGCCGCTGGCGGGGGACGCGCCCTTTGCCACAAGCCGATCCCTCTCGATCGGTTGGTTGAGGGCTCTCTCAGAATATAAGGAACTGCCCGCGTTTCCGCGGGCAGCCTCCTGTCGACGGGTACGGAGCAGGCCTATTCGGTCAGGACGACCTTGGTGACGCCTGACGCGCGATTGGCGACGCCCGTTTCCGGACGCAGGAAGTACACTCCCGGCTTCGGGTTCGCCACCCTCCGCCCCATGGCGTCGAAGAGGACCTTGGACGATAGACTCTGGGCTCTCGACGCCGACATGATTGACGGCCCACGGTTCGGCGCTCGGACTTCGGCGTTCGGCGTTTCCGCGACCCCGCCGGAACTACTGTGGACCATGACCATGATGTCATCAGCCGCCGTGAAGTTCGCACTCGTGTCACCTTCCATGCTGTGCGTCATCGCGGCCATGCCCACATCCTTGGTCAACCAGTAGTACCGTCGTGTAACCGAGGTATCGACGCCGACCGGTACGCCACTAACGTAAGTTGTCGTGATCACGATTCCGACCCAGTTCTGCCGCAGGCAATCGTAGCTGCCGGCCGGGGTCACGACCGTGCCCCAGGCGTCTATCGTACAGCGCCGCGAGGTCGCGACAACGTGAATCGTGTCGGCCGCCGTATCGGTAGTGTTGAAATCGGTCTGCCACGAACTATTGTAGGTGGCGGGGAAATCAACGTTGATCGCCGGCGGAACGTTCACCCGCACCATCGAACCGCCGCCGAAATCGGCGGCGAATCCGCACTCCAGCAGGCTTCCCGTGTCGAGCTTGTTAAACACGTACAGCGTGTACGTCCCCCGCGGCTCCCGCGTGGCGATGTTCGCGTCCGGGAAGCGGGCGGCGAACGGCGTGCTCTCCTTGCTCACGTAAGTCATGGTAAGCACGTACCCGACGTAGGATGAGGTGTCGAACGTCCAGGTGTGCGGGCCGCCCGGCGAGCCGTTGTCCACGGTATCGTCGTGCGCCAGGTACTTGTACTTGCTGGAATCGCCGATGGTCTGGGGAACGTCACCGGCTGTGATCGTTATCTGGGCGCTGGCCACTCCCGCGAGCAGGCAGCACCCGACGGCAAGAACCAAACGTACTGCTGACATCGGACCTCCTTTGGCTGGATTTTCTTCATACGGCTCTACGTGTCAAGCGTGGCGCGTCCGGCGGTCAAAAGGGCCCGCGGCGGATGGGTGCCGCCCCGGTCTGATTTCGCTCAAGTCCTGCTGCGTGTTCTCTGCTGCCGCTCCCCTCTTGCCCTAGTTTGTCACTATGACCTTGGTCGGACGCGGTGAGCTTGACGCACTGCGGTTCACGCCGGACTTCACTCGCACAAAGTAGACACCGGGCTTGGGGTTCGTTGCCCTGCGCCCCACGGCATCATAAAGGACGCTCGACGCAAGAAGCCTGAGGCTGGACGTACCGGACAGAACCGTCGGGCCAGCATTCGGCGTTCGGAGTTCGGCGTTCGGCGTTTCCTCGACTCCCAGTCCGGTCGTGTACCAGATGTCGTTGTGGTTCGTGCCGTCGTACCCGCCGCAGAGCCACAGTTTCCCGTCATAGTCCGTCAGCGGGAACCGGTAACGGGCGGACCAGGGCGCGGTCGCTGCCGCCTGGGTCCAGTTGACGCCGTCGGTTGAGTACCACGCATCGTTCAACATGGTGTTGAAGTTGTACCCGCCGATGAGCCAGAGCTTGCCGTCGAAGGCCACGGTTGCATGGGCGTTGCGACCCAGCCAGGGCGCGGACGCGGTTGCCTGAGTCCAGTTCGTGCCGTCGGCCGTGTACCAGACATCGGTCAGATACTCGCCGCCGCTGATGACCCAGAGTTTGTTGTCGAAGACAACCGGTGCCGGATACCGGCGAGCCGACCACGGCGCTGCCGCAGTCACCTGGCCCCACGTCGTACCGTCGGTCGATGACCAGATGTCATTCAGGTCGGTAGGCCCCGTGGTCTGGCCACCCATGACCCACAGCTTGTTGTCGAACGCCGCTCTGCCGTACCAGCGCCTCCAGGTCCACGGTGTGGAGTCGGCGGCCTTTGTCCAGGTCGTGCCGTCGGACGAGTACCAGACGTCGGTCAACTCGCTGCCGGCATTGGTGCCGCCGATGACCCAGAGCTTGCCGTTCAGCACCAGCACCTTGTGTGGCGCGCGACCCGGAAACGCCGAGTCGGCAGCGCACGTCCACGCCGCCCCGTCGGTCGAATACCATACGTCAGGGTCACCCAGGTGCCCATGCTGCATGTCCTGCCCGCCGATAACCCAGAGCTTGCCGCCAAAGGCGGCTGCCCCGAGGTCGCCCCGCGGTGACCAGCCGGCGGAATCGGTCGCCTCGGTCCACGTCATCTGGGCAATCGCCGTGCTCAACAGCACGGCCAGTGTCACAAACACGGTTCTTTTCATCCTGCCTCCTGATTCTGTTGCAGCCACCTCTACGTTCGCCGTGCGCCACTCGATTCCGCCCCGTGCGCTGAGGAGTCTGTCAGACGACAGCAGCACACGCCCGGGCGCAGGTCAGTCACCCGCATCCGGACGAGATCCCTACTTGGATTGTCTGCTGGCAAACGGAACAATCAGGCCGCTTTTCACCCGCCCGCGGTTTCGGCGGCGCCCGGCGGGAGGTCTTTCCGACCGCGGGTCTCCGGCGCGCACACGGCCCTTTTGTGCGGATGCCCATTGCGGGCACCCTGTGATTCAAGACTCCTCCTTACTGCGACCACATCCGGTTCTCCACCAAAGCGAACCGGGCAGGCGGAACTGCGGAAGGCACTCCTTCCGACCCCCTATTCGGCGTTATGTTAGCGCTGTAGAGACATCGCTGTCAAGTTATGCCGGGGCCATCCCTGCCGCGCCGGGCCGGCGCAGACTGCTGGCTACCGACTATCGCGTTACTACGATCTTGTAACAGCTTGCGGCTGACAGCTCACGGCTTTCGGCCCGGACGAAGTAGACACCGGGTACAATCGCCCGCACGTCATTCGCGCCGGGCTTCAGGTCCAGCACCTTCCGGCCGGTCGCGTCCATCAAGCTTGTGGCTTGAGGCTTGTGGCTGGCAGCTCCCGGCAGGAACAGCACCCCGCGGATGACTGTCGGTGCCGCGTTCATCGTTCCACGCTCATCGTCCATCGTTTCCTCAATCCCGCCGCCCGAATCGCGCAGGACTGAGATCGTGGAATTCCCCTCATTGGAGACATAGACCCGGTTCTGCACCGGGTTGTAGCAGACGTCCCAGGGCCCGTCGTTGTCGGGGATGTAGCGCAACAGCGAATCGCCTGCCGCGTCGATGACGGCCACATCGTAGGCGTTGCTCGCGCAGTACACCTTGTCGTTCAACGAATCGTAGCAGAGACGGCGCGCGGTAAACCCCTCAATGCGCGCAACGACCTGGTTCGACCCGCCGTCTACGACGGTAACGCCGTTGTGGGCTGAGCCAACGTACACCTTGTTGCGCCTTGGGCTGTAGCAGAGTGACGCCGAGAACACCCCGGCACTATCGATGGCTATGACATCGTCGGTTGTACCGTCGATGACCATCACGTTGCAGCCATAGTAATCTCCGCAGTACACCTTGTTCGCCTGAGGGTTGTAGCAGATGGCTCCGGCATTGGGTGTGAGCAGGTGTTTGAGGTCCCGTCCGGTCGCGCCGTCCAGCACAAAGGTGCGGCTGCCGTATTCGCCGCCAAGCCAGTAGACCTTGTTGACTTGCGGGGCGTAGCACGCGGGGTAGTCCCTTAGACTCCGGGTAGGAGTACGTGCTATCAACCGGTCTGAAAAGCCGTCCACGATCGCGACGCCGCTATCGCAGCCGATGAAGAGGAAGTTGTTGCCCGTATTGTAGACCATGGTACCCGGTATCCCGAGTGCCGATAGCGAATCAGGCAGGACTATGGTCTTCTCGACCCACTGGCCGGGAGCAACCGAAACGATGCAGGCAATGAACAGAAGAACAGCAACCAGTTTCACGTCTCCCTCCTACCTTGTGATAACGATCTTGCGGACCGCTTGCGGCTTGGGGCTTGGAGCTTGCGGCTCCTCGCGAACAAAGTAGACTCCGGGAGCCAGCGCCCGCACGTCATTCGCGCCCGGATGAAGATCCAGCACCCTCCGGCCGGTCGCATCCATCAAGCTTGCGGCCTGAGGCTTGCGGCTTGAAGCTCCATCCAGGAACAGCACCCCACGAACAACGGTGGGCGTGGTTCGGATCTGCTGGAACGCCGACCCGCCGTCGATGCCGGCGAGCGAGGTGTCACGGACCACAAGGATCGCCTGCCCATTCTGATCGACCACGTACATCTTGCGGTATCGAGAAACCCACGTGATGTCTCCCGGCGACTGGCCAGCTTCAAGGAGGCCAAGGAACCGATTGGCGCGACCATCAACGAGCGATATACAACCGTACTCCGGGCTCGTCACCCACATGCGGTTCGCGACCGAGTCGAAAGACATGTCGTTCGGCCTGGCAGCAAGCCGAATCCTGGCATCGATGCTCATGTCCCGGCAGTCTATCACTGCGAGTTCGTCAGAGCCCGCCAGAAGGCAGTAGAGCTTATTGGCGGCGCGGTCCAGTCGAAACTGCGATACACCGCCCAATGGAATGGTCTGGACCAGTTGTCTTGCCTTGCCGTCGACCACGACAAGGTTCGCGCCCGGCGCCTCGCAGACGACGACGTCCCTAGACGGAACGTAGCACATATCCATCGGGCCGCCGTAATAGCCGGAGCCGATAGAGACGACTCCGATCACCGAATCAGTCGCGCAGTCGATCGCGCTGACGTACAACGAATCGGCGCGGAATTCCGACACACAATAGACTCGGTTCGAGTCCGGGTTACAGGCCAGGGCGCATGGGTCTTGCCTGACCCACACTTCGCGGACGATGCTGTCGCCCGCGCAATCGATCACGACCACGGTCGACTCGCCCAGGTTGCCGGCCCAGTAGATGCGATCCATCACCGGATTGTAGACGATGGCGGGCGTGGCATCGAAGTACAACGGCAGCGCTGCCACAAGGCTGTCGGACGAGCAATCGACAGCCAGCAGCGCGGAACCGTTGCCCTGCCACGCGCCATAGTAGAGCTTATTCGAGCCCGAACTGTAGACGGGTGAGCGCAGTCTCGACGCCGGGGTGAAGATCCTCCCCTGCAAGCTGTCCGTTGAGCAGTTGATGACGGCAATCAGCCCGCTCTCGTCGTCGCTTACATAGAGCTTGTCATAAGGCTCGACGTAGCATCCCAGTCGCGGCCGGGCGTTCATCTGGATGGCTGATACAACGTCCAGGCCTGCTGCGTCTACCACGTAGACATCCTCTGAAGACCTACCGACGAGGTAGAGACGGTTCTGCTGCGGGTCGTAGCAGGCCGGGTCTGGCTCATACGCATCGCCATGGAATTCGACCCATCCTATTATGGAATCGCCGCTGCAAGATATGGCTGGGATGGAATTGTAGTAATCGGAGAAGCAGAAGACACGGTTGTCGACCGAATCGAAAATGAAGAACATCGGATCGTAGTCGACCGGGCCGAGCGAGGCGAGAATTGTGTCGGTGTAGCAGTCGATGATGTGGATATAGCCGTAACCGTCACCGCAGTAGAGCTTGTTCGAAACCGGACTGTAACCCAAGGCGACCGGGTGTTCCTGTATGCCGATCAGTCTCAGCAGCGTGTCTGGGCCGGCGTCAAAGACCGCAACCTCGTCATCAGAGGAAGCGGTGCAGTACAGCTTGTTGCCAACCGGGCTATAGGCCAGAGACGTCGGATAGTCGCCGACGTCCAGGTACTTGAGCAGGCTGTCGCCGGCGCCGTCTATCACGGCAACCGTGCCCTCGTCATCGGACGGAACGTAGACCTTGTTTCCGACCGGATTGCAGCAGACCGTGCCGAAGTCGTAGTCAGTGCGGCCCACCCAGATGCGGGCAAGGACCGAATCGGTGCTACAATCGACCACGACTACCGTATCGCGCCTGGAACCCGTGAGGCAGTACACCTTGTTCGCCGCCGGGTTGTAGCCGAGCCGGGTCGGGTTGCTGCCGACGTGTAGCCGGGCGAGAACCTGGTGCGTCATCGGATCGATGACTGACAGCGACTCGCGACCGGACATATACACCTTGTTGTCATGCGAGTCGAAGGCCATGAACAACGGCTCGTCCAGGTCTATCCGCGCCACCCGGGCGTTGGTCGCAGCGTCGACGACAATGACGCCATCGTCTTCGTCCGCGACGTACACGCAATTGCTGCCTGGTACATAGTAGATGGCCTGCGGCCATATGCTGCCGAACGAGTCCGACAGCCCGATGGTCTTCTCCAGCCACTGACCGCCGGCCGCTGACAGGCAGCAGCAGACGGCCACCAACGTGCAGTCAATTCTCATAGGACCTCCCTACCTTGTGACAACGACCTTGGTGACGGAAGACGCATCACGCCCTACGCCAGACGCCCGACGCAGGAAAAACACCCCCGGCGCCAGCGCCCGCACGTCATTCGCGCCAGGCTTCAGATCCAGCACCTTGCGGCCGGTCGCGTCCATCAAGCTTGTGGCTTGGGGCTTCCGGCTTGCAGCTCCCGGCAGGAACAGCACCCCACGGATGACTGTCGGTGCCGCGTTCATCGTTCCACGTTCATCGTCCATCGTTTCCTCAATCCCCCCGCCTGAATCGCGCAGAACCGAGATCGTGGAATTCCCCTCATTGGAGACATAGACTCGGTTCTGCACCGGGTTGTAGCAGACGTCCCAGGGCCCGTCGTTGTCGGGGATGTAGCGCAACAGCGAATCGCCTGCCGCGTCGATGACGGCCACATCGTAGGCGTTGCTCGCGCAGTACACCTTGT